>NZ_JAUBPW010000019.1:0-94640 GCF_036700965.1 Microcoleus sp. Pol8_D6
TCGGTAGCCAATTGCTGCTGCAAAGAAGCGATCGAACTTTCGCGTTCACTCAACTGCTGCTGTAAACTTTCGTAACTCGACTTCGCTACTGTTTCGGCTAATTGGCTTTCGAGATTTTGCTTTTCGGTAGCCAATTGCTGCTGCAAAGAAGCGATCGAACTTTCGCGTTCACTCAACTGCTGCTGTAAACTTTCGTAACTTTCTTGCAGCGTATTTGGCTTTACACTCACCGAGTCCGATAGAGTTTCTGCCGTTACAGCCTCATTAATTTCGGTTTCTTCGGCTGTTTCCCCTTGCAAGTGGGCTGCCTCTACCTCCGTTTCTTCACCTTTTTTCCAAGTGACAGTAACTTCCGTCTTGTCCTTAGAAATATCCAGAGCGCCTTGTGCCAAGCGTTCTAGGAGTTCCGACCTTGATATTCCGAGCTTGCGAGCGATCACGTTTAATCGATCGGCACTAGAAGAAGTCAGCGAAAGTCCGACTTTGACTTTACTTTCTGAATTGGAACTAACTACATTGCGATTTTTTTTGACCATTGGCATTTTCCTCATGCCAACCTACACTAATAAGTGTAGTGGCTGAAGCTTCTATTAAAATTAATTCTTGTTACTTACCAATTGTGCCAGCTTCTGTTCCCAATTGAACAAAAATCCGTGAATATACTCTTCGGTCCATTCCTCGCCGTAGAACCGCTTAAACATTCCCTGACCCAGGGTTTTTTCGGCACGATAGCGCAGATAGCACAGTTGAGCTTGTTAGATACTATCTAACTTTGCGCCCCATGTCATCTGTTCGGCGCGATCGGCCAAATCGAAATAAGCCGCCAGATAGTCTTTGAACCCTCCAAAAACCGGAATTGCCACAATTTCCGTTTCCTTGGGGCGATCCCACAGAAACGCCAACGAGAAAAACTGCTTAGCTTCCTCTGGAAAGTCGCCACTCTAGGGAAGGTGCGGTTGATGAGCTTGAAAAATTTGTTCGATCGACCCAGTACACTTAGCTTGGTAGTCAGCATCGCCGCCAAACAGAGGCTGCATATCCAGAGCAATTAAATGGCCACCCGGCAGCGTTACAAAATCCGCGCCAAAAAACGGTTGATAGAGATTACCTGAAATCTATTGCTCCTACTTTATATAATTTTAGACTGCGGCGTGCCGAACAGAAAAACAAGTAGAGAGGTGAAATTTTTCCAGCCAACTACCCAGCTAATGATTCGAGGACATCCTAGATAGAATTCTTTCAATTTGATACAAAAAAAAATACACGTACAGGCATTATTGCTGTAAATTTACCAAGATGGAAACCATGACGATCAAAAATGAGCAACAATATCAGCACACCTTAGATTAGTTGCTGCGATTTTAGCAGTCTGCAGCTGAATTGAATAGTAATGAGAGTTTGAAAGACGAACCTGTGCGATGGCAGTTTCATAGAGATTCAGATCCGAATCAAGTGGACGACCTAAAGTCAGAAATTGCTGAATATGAGCGACTTGTTCAGTGCAACCCAGCAAATTCCGATCAAAGTTCATACTTTCAATAAGTTGCCAGGTACTTTAATTAAAGCTTGCATAGCCGCAAAAATTAGCAAACAAAAACTGGCCCCGATACTAGGAATTAATGCTGAGCGATTTAAGCAATATGAACACACAGATTATCAATGCGCTATTTTTGTGGAAATCCTTAAAGTCAGCACAGCTTTGGGCGTAGAATTTGAAACTGCTGTGATTCTGGTAGGTTTTCAGGAAATAGAAGCGGTTAAAAAAACAGTAGAAAAATGGCGAAAAGAAAAAGTTAATTTAGCAACGGGTTCTCCAGGCCGTTCCACAATAATATTGAGTTTTGACAGAAGGGGTCGGAACTCCCCTTCATAAGGCTGTATAACTATTTATATTGACTGTTTTTAAAGCGAAGCTTCCAAAGTCGCACCTGCAACCCGATGATCTCGATCTTTGGCCAAATAGCTCACAGCAGCGCGAGCTTGAGGATTGTCAAATCTGCTCAGCGCGCGAGCAACTCGCAGCCGAATTCCCCAGTAATCCGAACTTAGTAGAGGTAATAATTGCTGCAATGCCTCTTCTTGCTTCTGGGTATTTGCCAGCAGACCAAATCCGTCAATTGCTGCTTCCTGAACTGGTAAATCTTCGCCGCCAAGACCGATCGCACAAATTTCAAATATTGCATCAGTACACTGCATTTCGTACAGCGGAGCCATGATACTGCGGCGGACGAGCCAATTGTCATCGCGGCGAAAAGCTTCAACTAAATGAGAAATTGCCTCGGTTCCGAACCTTGACAAAGAGTTAGCGGCTTCTGCTCGCACGTTCGGATCCCGATCAAACTGCATCATTTTTAACAGCGCCGCAAAAGCTTCCGCAGTTTGAATCTGCCGCAATCCCATCGCCACGAACGATCGCACCATAAACTCGCGATCGTCCGCTTTGCTCAGCAACATCGGCAGCGCCACCGCAGAATCGCAGTTTCTCAGAGCCGTTACCCCCCGCAGCCTCTCTTGAGAATCTGAACTTTGCAGCGCTGCTTGGATTTCGCTAATTTTCATAAACCAATTATATATTTTTGTTACGTTTCTTTACAATTTTAGCAATTATTCCCGGATTTTGGGCAGATTTAAAAAAACTTTACTGCTGAACAACAAATTTTGTGGGTATTTAAGCGAACTTTTGTATTAGTAATGAAGGCAATCAGTCCCCTATTTATTTGAGTATGCGGAGGCATAATTATTATCTCGCGCGTAAAATCCCAAATGATTGGAAATTGGACGTTCCTGCATGGGAATTTTATTCTGAATCGGAGCATTCAACAGTTTCGCTCCTGACGGCGATGCTACTGCAAAAGTTACCGACCCGCCGCCATCTAAATTCAGCACTGTCTCGGCTCCCAACTGCATCGAAATATCAGTTATTTCGCTCAACTTCAGCCCTTCACTGTAAAGCCTCTGCTTGCCGTCTGCCAGAATTAACCACAACTTGTCGCCTGTTTTGTTGATCGCCGCGACTGCACGGGGATAGGGTTTATCCTGTTTGCGTTCTTCCTGGCTTTGTGTTACGGGTTTGCCATTTTTCACCAGCAAAGTATCTCCGGCAACTCCATAGGCTGTTCCCGAAGGACAAGTGCCGTTTTCGATTATTTGAGCGCGGTTTTTGGCATCAAAACAAAGGGCGGGAAAGCCTGAATGTGGTTGAGAATAAGCTTGGCTTTTGGCAAGGGCGTGTCCGACATTATTTACTCGATCGCCACTGCGGGGATAGTAATCCCAAGGTGCTTCCTCGATGCAGGGATAAAAAAAATTGCCGTTAACTGCTAATTGCAATTTAAATTCTTTCAGGAATTCAGTAGCAGTGCGGGCATTGGTTTCTGTTAAATCGGCTGTTGGGTTTCCGGGAGTGACAAAAATTCCTATTCCCGGCGCTTTTAGGTCGATGCTAACAATGTGAATTAGGGTGGGACGCGGATTAGTCCGAAATTCCCTGCGGTAGGCTATTCCTTGAAAGAGCGATCGGGCTTCGTTGGTTTGTTGGGGACGCAAAAAGTAGGGAATGTTGTAGAGTAGTATTGGTGCGAGCAATATTCCGAGACCGAGAATATGCCAAATTTGTTTGAACGTGGGCCGATAAGTCATACCATTTTAGATTTTAGATTGGGGACGGAAACACTAACAGATTTATATATTTTCCAGCATCCTCTACTAATATGAAGTATTCGGATTGCCATAATTTTAGCAATCAAATTTTACGAAATCGATCGTTCCAAGGACAACTTCTTAACGGTGCTGATTTTAGTGGCGCGGATGTTCGAGGCTGCAATTTTAGAAATGCTCAGTTAGCGGGTGCGAATTTTATCGGTGCAAAAATCGGGCTTTCTCGGCGACAGATTGCTGTTTTGAGTGCTGGGGCGATCGCGATTTGTTTGGTTGTGGGCGATGTTCTGACTCGAATGATTCTGGGAGCCCAAGGACAACTACCGGACTCTCCCAGTTGGCCTTTTGTTCTGTTGCTGTACGGGGTTTTGAGCGCTGCTGGTTTCGCTTCGGCGATCGCCAGCAAACAGCCAAAAACCTCAAAAGCAGGTGGAGTGGCACGAACAATTTCTGCTATTCTATCAGGAGCTTTATTGGGATTTTTCTATGCTGGCACTGCAACTAATAATAATTCCCAGGCTGCTATTGCTGGAATGTCGATCGGCGGGGTGTTAATGTTTTTTGTGAGTTGCCGGATTCGTAGCCAATTTGCACAGGTGGCGATCGTATCGGCTGGAAGTGTGGCGACTTACGCAGCGGCTTTTTTGTTCAGTGCAACGGCGAGTGCTTTTCTGAGCACTAACAAACTGTTTTGGGGTATGTGTTTTGGTTTGCTGTCGCTGCTGTATCTTTGGTTTGCGTTTGTGTCTTTCTCGGCGATTGTTCGAGAGATTAGAAATGCTGAGGGTACTTCGTTCAGAGGGGCAAATCTCGCTGATGCTAAGTTCGATATAAATTACCTGTATCTAAAATCTAAAATTTAAAATCTAAAATTCCCAGACTGATATTCACACAGCAATTGATCCAGCAGAAAGCGACGCTTTGCTGCAAAAGGTGCCGATTGGTGTAGGTCACTATGGTTTTCTACTATTGGCATTATATCGGGGCGTTTATTCTCGGGGCGATCGCCCGTAATTTACACTCAAAAATATAAAAGCGAGATCCCTGGGTTTTTATAAAATAATTCAAGGGATCTCGCTCTAATCAAAGTATTTATCTCATATCAGAGATTTTGTTTGCAAGCTGTTTTTTTTGCCTAAACAGCTTGTTTAACGGAGAGGGAGGGATTCGAACCCTCGTTAAGTTGCCCTAAACACACTTTCCAGGCGTGCGCCTTCAACCGCTCGGCCACCTCTCCAGGGCTAAATTCATTCATTTAGCCACAGCTAAACTATCTTAGCAGAACAAATCTGATTTGGGAAGGGGTAACGACATAAATTTGCTGTTTAATATGGGTAGGGTGTGAAACGGGTAGGCTTGGGTTCTCCTGCCGGGGTCGCAAACCCATTTATTTCAAGGATCTTGCCGCACCAACCCCAATCTAAAATCTAAAATCTAAAATCTAAAATTCCATGACTAACTCTTACACAATTAAAATTCATAACAGACAGACAGGCGATCGCCACACCGTGCGAGTACCCGAAGACCGCTATATCCTCCAAAGTGCCGAAAATCAAGGAGTAGAATTACCATTTTCCTGCCGCAACGGTGCTTGTACCGCCTGTGCGGTGCGCGTCAATTCGGGGGAACTGCACCAGCCAGAAGCAATGGGGCTGTCTGTGGAACTGCAAAAAGAAGGTTATGCCCTGCTGTGCGTCAGCTATCCCCGTTCCAACATTGAGGTAGAGACGCAAGACGAAGACGAAGTGTACGAACTGCAATTCGGCCGCTACTTCGGCAAAGGTAAAGTTAAAGCCGGTTTGCCGTTGGATGAAGAGTGAGGCAACTTGATAAATTATCAACTACCAATTATCCATGCTTTATCGATTATGTGCGATCGCCCTTTGTCTGTTGTTAGCTAGCTGCCAAAAACCAGAAATGCCCCAAGGTACGATGGCCAAAGTAGAAAGGGCCATCAGCGGGCAAACAATCGAAGTTATCAGTACAGCCGACAAAATAGCCTTATTAGAACAAATCAGGCTGATTGGTATTGATGCGCCGGATTTAAAACAGCAGCCTTGGGGAGAAGCAGCCAAACAAAGACTAGAACAGCTAACTACGGGAAAACAGGTATTGTTAGAATCCGATATCGAAGAGAAAGACCAGTTCGATCGCAAACTAGCCTACTTGTGGCAAGATAAAAATTTGCTCAACGAACAGCTAGTCAAAGAAGGTTATGCCCTGGCCTCAGTGCGATCGCCCAACACCAAATACCAGCAGCGACTCGTGAACGCTCAAGAATGGGCGAGACTCATGGGTAAAGGCCTGTGGAATCCAGAACGAGCATTGCGCCAAACTCCCGCAGAATTTCGCCAGCAAAATCGGCAGTAGTCAGTTGACAGTTGACAGTTGGCAGTTGACAGTTGTCATTGGAAGTAATTCCCAATTCCCAATTCCCAATTCCCAATTCCCAATTCCCAATGACAGACAATCAACTGCAAAACTTCTTAGAAATAGCCACCGAAGCAGCCCTAGCCGCCGGTTCCGCCCTGAAATCTTTCTGCGGAAAATTAGAAAAAATTCAAGAAAAAGGTCGATCGGGCGATTTAGTCACAGAAGCCGACAAAGCATCAGAAGCCGTCATCTTAGAAATTCTGGGCCGCCACGTACCCGACCACGCCATCCTCGCCGAAGAATCCGGCAAATTAGGGGATGCCAGCAGCAAATACCTGTGGGCGATCGACCCTTTGGACGGCACAACCAATTATGCTCACCAATATCCTTTTTGGGCCGTGTCGATCGGACTTTTAATCGACAAAATACCACAAATTGGAGTAATTTACGACCCTTTTCATAATGAATTGTTTCGGGCAGGCAAAGGATTGGGAGCAACCTGCAACCGTTCGCCGATCAAAGTTTCCCAAATCTCAGAATTGAGAACCAGCTTGCTAGTCACTGGCTTTGCATACGATCGGCGGGAAACAGCAGACAATAATTATGCCGAATTCTGTCACCTCACCCACCTCACCCAAGGCGTGCGGCGCAGCGGTTCCGCATCCTTAGACCTCGCACACCTGGCGATGGGGCGATCGGACGGATACTGGGAACGGGGACTCTCCCCTTGGGACGTAGCAGCCGGTGTAGTGATCGTCTCCGAAGCCGGAGGTCAAGTTACCGCTTATGACGGCAGTCCCTTTGAGATGAACTCGGGTCGGATTTTGGCCACAAACGGCAAAATACACGCCGAACTCAGCAGCGCACTGCTAGCAGTTCCTCCCTTATCTTCTTGGAAGTAGCGCCCCCCAGCAATAGATCGGGGGTAGTACGGGGGTCAGAACCCCTTGACTCAAGCTACATTAAAGAATAGTGAAAAGCCAGGAAAGGAAGAGTAAAAGTTATGTCTTTTGAAATGACAAAAGGGCTGTTCAAGTATGACTTTACAGATCAGCACGCAATTTTGGGAATTCCCTTAGACGCCGAGTTTAACGACATCCGCAAGCGCTACATGAAAATCGCCCGCCGGTTGCATTCGGATACTTGCTCTTTTGAAAGCCAAGCCGATAAAGATTGGGCTAACCAATTTTTGTCAAAAGTAGTCAATCCGGCTTACAACAAATTTTCCAAGGAAAGCGATCGCAAAGAATACAGCCTGCTATTAGGAGCCATCGCCAAGCGCGTCGTTAAAGAACAGGCGAAAATGCAAATTGAAAGCGAAGCAGCCAAACAGTTGGCTACCGCTCAAAATTGGGAAGAAGCTTACAAAACAGCAGTTAGCAAACTCGCTCTCAAGCAGTACGAATCAGTTAAGGAAACCGAAGATGCGATCGCTCAAATTAGCGAACTCAATATGGTTTACCTGCTGCGAAAAGAGCGCCTTGGCGGTGGTGCGGCTACACCCATAAAAGATGCAACCCCAATAAAAGATGAAACCCCACCCCCACCCCCACCCCCAACCACAACTCCAACCACAACCACAACCCCAGACTCGCAGACTGAAGCCTATTGCCGCCGAGCTCAAGGATTCATGGACAGCAAAAGTTACGCCAAAGCAATTTTAGAGTTGAAAGAAGCCGTGAAGCGCCAGCCAAAACACAGCAAGGCCCACGCTTTATTAGCAATGTGTTACCTGGAACAAAATCAAGCCACAATGGCTAAACTTGAGATGAACAAAGCTTTGGCATCAAATCCTGAAGAACCGACGGCTTTGGAGGTTAAGAAAAAGCTGGAACAAGCTTCTGCCAAAGCAAAAAAAGGTGACGAGAAACCAGGATTTTTTGCAAGTTTGTTTGGCGGTAAGAAGAAGTGAGAAGTGGTGATTTGTGAGTCTTGAATTTTGAGAAAATGGTGAAATGTACAGCAGTGGAGTGACCTCGATCAAAACAATCAAGACTTGGTGAGATCAAAGCCGGTGACATCGGAATTATACCGTCAGTGCGATCGTCCCGCGATCGCGGCTGCTCCAGAAAGAGCGCGACGCTTGCACTGACGGGGAAAATGATTATTCCCATGCAAACCAAAACGCTATCACGCCTTAATTTGTTAAAGTCGAAGGTTAAGCTTGCCTGATTCGACTTTAACAGCCTCCCCTAAAGCTAAGCTTCTAAGCCCAATCTAAAATCTAAAATCTAAAATCTAAAATGGATATGACACCTTAATTTGTTAAAGTCAAATGTTAAGCTTGCCTCGTTAGACTTTAACACCGTCCATAAAGCTAAGCTTCTAAGCCCAATCTAAAATCTAAAGTCTAAAATCTAAAATTGATATGGTTCACCAACCCCCATCCGGTGCAAGAGATTTATTGCCCCTTGACGTTGCTCAAAAAATTTCGATCGAACGGCGCTTACAGCAGGTTTTTCACCGCTGGGGCTATCACCGGATTATTACTTCTACTCTAGAAAGGCTGGAGACATTGATGGCGGGGGGCGCGATCGACCGATCAACCTTAATTCAACTGCAAGACGCCGAGGATGGAGAACTGGGTTTGCGGCCGGAATTGACAGCATCAATCGCCCGCGCGGCTGCAATGCGGATGGCCGGGACTCGCTGGCAGCCTCAGCGACTCTACTACAACGCTAACGTGTTCCGCAAAGGTCCAGATACTGGCTCAGGCGGGCAACAGGAGTTCTATCAAGCTGGCGTAGAGCTGCTCGGCGCGGGGGGGACGGTTGCGGATGCGGAAGTGCTGCTGCTGCTGTCTGAGTGCTTGCAGAGCTTGGAAATTGATGACTGGCATTTGGTTTTGGGAGAAGCGGGCTTGACTGCAAGATTGCTGGAACCGTTTCCGCCAAACGTGCGCCAAAAAGTTCGGGGGGCGATCGCCAATCTCGATCGAATTGCCTTGGAAACTTTGCCGCTGTCAACGGAATTGCGAGAAAGAGCTCTGCTTTTATTTGACTTGCGCGGTCGCCCAGAAGAAGTGTTGCCAATTGTTGCCAAGCTGGATTTAGATTTGCCGCAGCAAGCCGCGTTAAATAATCTCAAATCTGCGATCGAATTGCTGCACCAATGTCAGTCAAAAATTCCCAATCTCAAATCTCACATTCACCTCGATTTGAGTTTAATTCAAACATTTGACTACTACACTGGAATTGTGTTTGAAGTTGTCAGCAGCAGCAAGACAGGACAGCGAGTTTTAGGACAAGGGGGACGCTACGACCAACTGTTGGGACTGTTCGATCCCCAAGAGCAAAATTCCCCCGGCATCGGGTTTTGTCTGAATATTGAAGATTTGCATCAAGTGTTGCTGACAGAGGGGCAATTGCCCACCCAGACGCCAGCTAGCGACTGGTTGGTTGTGGCTCAAACTCCTGAAGCTAGTGCCGCCGCGTTTGCTTACGCTCGCAAACTCCGAGAGTCTACTCACCTAGTTCGGGTAGAAATAGATTTAGAGAGTCGGGAGACAGCAGAGTCGGCGCGGGAATACGCGCGCGATCGACGAATTGCTCAAATTGCTTGGGTAAATGCCGAAGGATTGCCAACAATTGAAACGGTAAATTAGGCTAATTGGTAATTGGTAATTAGTAGTTGGTAATTGGTTAAAAATCACCGGATATGATATTATGTATCCTGCTGATTGAGAGAAGGTTTTGCCAATTGCTAATTGCTAATTCCCTATCTACCTAAAATCTTTTGAGAGAACACTATGGCACACACTATTGTTACGAATATTTGCGAGGGAATTGCTGATTGTGTCGGCGCTTGTCCGGTTGCTTGCATTCACCCCGGCCCCGGCAAAAATGTCAAGGGTACTGATTGGTTTTGGATTGATTTTGATACCTGCATTGACTGTGGTATTTGTTTGCAGGTGTGTCCTGTCGAAGGTGCGATCGTTCCAGATGAACGCCCTGAGTTGCAGCAAACTCCGACTTGATTGCATTAATTAACTTCATCCGTAAGGTGCGCTGCGGCGCACCCTACATTTTTTTATGAACCGCAGAGCGCGCAGAGGACACAGAGAAGAAGAGTGAGAAAGAGCCTAAAAATCTAACCTTTAGATATTTAAGTGCAGGTAATTAATTATGTTACTTTTAGATCCAAAAACTCTCGAACCGGCTACCGAACAACGCATTATTTTATATGATGTGAGTTGGGAGCAATACGAGCAGCTTTCTGATATGTTTGTCGATGAATTCCCCAGGATGACTTACTTGGAAGGAACGTTAGAAATTATCATGACGACTTCGCCAGAACACGAAAGGCTCAAAAAAATTATTGCCCGGTTGATAGAAACCTATGCGGTTGAAAGACTCATTAATCTCAACGGTTACGGAAGTGCTACGTTTCGCCGCGAAGTTGTGAGACGGGGTGCGGAACCAGATGAGTGTTACTGTTTAGGTTTACTTGCAGAAGTCCCGGATATTGTGATAGAAATTGCTCTGACTAGCGGCGGCGTTGACAAGTTGGAGGTGTATCGCGGTTTGCAGGTTCCTGAAGTCTGGTTCTGGGCTAACGAGCAATTTTCTCTTTATCATTTGCGGGAGTCTGGTTATGAGTTAATTTCGAGGAGTGAATTTTTGCCTGAGTTAGACTTTTCTGTATTGAGTCAATATGTAGGATATGTTAACCAAACTGAAGCTGTTATTGCTTATAGAACTGTTTTGCAAACAGCTACAGGAATGTCAAATCAATAGACATCTCCAGAAAAGCCAGTATTGAACAGGCAAGATGCCTGTTCCACAATTAAAAAAAAGCCTGTGAAGCGTAGCTATCCCGCAGGGAATCGCACTTTACAAAAAAATCTACACTAAAATCCTATGCAGCCGATCGCACTTTCCGACTCTCACATTTTATCCATCCGCACCCACGCCGAAAGCGCTTATCCTGAAGAATGCTGCGGTTTGTTGCTCGGTCGAGTTACTGGCGCTGTTAAAACTTTGGTAGAAGTTTGGCCGACTGACAATGCTTGGAGTTCTGAGGCTGAAGAGAATTGGCCTGACCAAAAAGAATTGACAGAAAGACGCAGATATGCTATAAGGCCCGAAGATATGTTGCGGGCGATGAAACACGGGCGCGATCGCACTCTGGATATTATCGGTATATATCATTCCCATACGGATTGTCCCGCAGTGCCCTCAGAGTGCGATCGGACATTAGCCTGGGCCCAATACTCTTACATCATTGTGTCAGTCCGACAAGGCTGTTGGGAAGACCTCCGCAGTTGGAGTCTTGACGGAGAGGGGAACTTTCAAGCAGAGGAAATTCTCCCAGTGGAACCGACCGAGATTAAGAAATAATTAGTAAAAATAACAAACACGTAAAAATGCGAAAGATTCAGATAGGATATAATTCAAAATCTGCGCTACACACAATATCATGCTAAATCCTAATCTGGACGAGATCCAGCTCAACAAACAAGAATACGAACGCTACTCTCGCCACCTGATCCTGCCAGAAGTTGGATTGGAAGGGCAGAAGCGTCTCAAAGCTGCCAGCGTGCTCTGCATCGGTACGGGAGGTCTCGGTTCGCCGCTGCTGCTGTATTTAGCCGCCGCCGGTGTTGGCCGCATTGGGATTGTAGACTTTGATGTTGTAGACCATTCCAATTTGCAGCGGCAAGTAATTCACGGCACTTCTTGGGTTGGGAAACCGAAGATTGAGTCCGCTAAAAATCGGATTTTAGAAATTAATCCTTTTTGTCAAGTTGATTTGTACGAAACTCGCGTTAGTTCCGAAAATGCGATCGACATTGCCACTCCTTACGATATCATCATCGACGGCACGGACAACTTCCCGACTCGCTATTTGATGAACGACGTTTGCGTGCTTTTAAACAAGCCCAACGTCTACGGTTCCATCTTCCGATTTGAAGGACAAGCAACAGTTTTCAACTACGAAGGCGGCCCGAATTACCGCGATTTGTACCCGGAACCCCCGCCCCCTGGCATGGTTCCTTCTTGTGCAGAAGGCGGGGTTTTAGGCGTTTTGTGCGGAGTGGTCGGGTCTATCCAAGCAACGGAAGCTATCAAGATTATCTTGGGTCAAGGCACTACTTTGAGCGGCAGATTGTTGCTTTACAATGCTTTAGATATGACGTTCCGGCAATTGAAACTGCGGCCGAATCCAGTGCGCCCGGTAATTGAAAAGTTAATTGATTACGAACAATTCTGCGGCATTCCTCAAGCAAAAGCGCAGGAAGCAAGTCAGCAAACGCAAATTCCTGAGATGACTGTCACGGAACTTAAAGAGTTAATCGACAGCGGTGCGAAGGATTTTGTATTGTTGGATGTTCGCAATCCCAACGAGTATCAAATTTGTCAAATTCCTGGGTCGGTTTTGGTTCCTTTGCCGGATATCGAACACGGCGCAGGTGTTGCCAAGGTCAAGGAATTGTTGAACGGCCACCGCTTGATTGCACACTGCAAAATGGGCGGGCGTTCTGCGAAGGCTTTGGGGATTTTGAAGGAAGCTGGAATTGAGGGGATTAATGTTAAGGGCGGAATTACTGCTTGGAGTGAAGAAGTAGACCCATCTGTACCTCAATATTAAGCTCAATCTTTTTCTGGGGCGGGTGATTTGCCCGCCCGGAACCGGGATTATTGGGGGGGCAACTGTTTATTTCTATTTAGTAGATTCTTGAACTTACCTAGTAGATTCTTGGAATTGGCACTCAACATAACCACACCCCAAACTAGAGCCCCGGCACCGATACTAATCAACAATACGAAGGCAAAAGAATTAATTCCCACCTTCAGGAAAGGCAAAGGCAAAGCAACAATTTGATTCGGCGGGTCTTGTTTAATCAAATAAGGAGAACTGCCAGCCACTACCCCGGCTACTCCCAAACCAAAGCCGACAGCTTGAATCGTTACCTCTAGTTTGGCATTCCGATAAGCTTCTTCGATCGCCACAATAGCTCTAATTGCCTCGGTTGCTTGGTCTAGCAAGCCGGAACCGTGTTTGAAATAGCCTAAATCTGCTTGAATCTGCCTTTGAAACTGCGGGCAAGTTTCTTTACTGAATGTTTCGAGGAAACTTAAATTGGCATCACTATCATTGTACTTTTTAGCTGCTTTGATGTCAAGACTTATTTGATTTAATTTATCTTGGTAATTTTGGGCATTAATGGCGATCGTATTTTCGCGAAACTGCAAATCAATCAGCATTCGGGCATACTTCACAGCCCGAGGCGGCATCTCAATCATCTGAGTTTCCAAATATTTTAATCCCTCCTCCTTTAAACCCGCACCTTTCGATGGCCTCTGCTGAGGTTGATCTCGCTGCAAATACTTAAAAGTCTTGTCAATATCCAGTTCAATTTGTTTGTATTCCTCGCGAGTCACCAGGTAAAGCTTGCGGCTGTCGTGATAAGCGCGAAGAATTTTATTTCGGTACAAAAACAAATCCATAAAATCGCTGTACCGCGTCTCATCCCAGATTTCATCAGTTGCAGAACTGTTGAAAAACCAGATAATAATGTGACAGTAACTATCGGGCTGACTCGGATTACCATACTCCAAAATCGGACTGCCGAACAATTCGCTTTGACGGTAAAAATCCGGCAGATTTTTACCGGAAATAAACTTTTCCAGACACTGTTTGCCTAAAGCTTGGAGAAACTGCGAATCTGCCCGCGCCGCCTGATTTTGTTCGACACTCAGCCAAGCTGTAAGCAGCAGAGTTTGCCCGAAATAACTCTGCACAAAATCCGGCAGCAAGCAGTTATCGGGATTAAATTCCTTGAAGATGCTAACATCGACAGCAGGTGTTTTAATGCTGTTAACTTTTTCAGGAACAAAAATTTTTAAACCCAGGGCATAGCTGTCCTCAATTCGCAGCGGTTGGGCAAATCCCTTGAGAGTAATTTGCTGATTTTCAACCGAAATCTCCTTAGCAAAGGCAATGGAATTGCGGTTGCCAACAAACTGTTTATTAATCAGGTTAACTCGGAAGCCGACAGGTTCCTCTTTTTTGTGCAAATAGCTGTCATTAAATTTTGTAGTGACTGCTAATTTAGTTTGCAAAATCTCATCGCACTTCTGCCACAAACTGGCGAATTCCACAGGCGAAGTAGACTCTGATTCTAGGGCGTTGCAGAGGTGAAAGGCAAATAAATAAACGTTGGGGGCATAGATTGTGCTACTTGGAGTCATTGCTGGTATCTGATTGATTACTTGCTGCGCTTTGTTGAAGCTTTCTGTAGCTATCTTCAATGCTGGTACGCAGGGTTTGAGTGATATTGATTCCTGGCCGTCTTGTACTTGGGGTGGGTTCGCCCGCATCCTCGAAATCTTTTTTGTTTTTGGCTGCAGCAATTTTTAATTCCTCTCCCAATTGATGACGGGCACACCACTTGCTGATAGCCATAGCAATAGGAAACAATTGATCGTCTGCGAATTCTCCCATTTCTGTTTTTAATTCGGGTAAATCTTGCCATGCTGTCGGCATGAAAATACTCGGATTTTCGTGCAGCCATTGGAGAAAAGCATTGATAATTTTGTCAGGTTCCATTGTAATTACTCCCGTGATATAAAAATATAAATTCGTAGGGGTGGCTTTCACCAACCATAATTGGCTGAAATCGACAATCTCTCAAACCCGCCCCCACCAAACGAAAAATCATCATCTACATTTTAACATTCGATGCAAATTTCAGGTTGATTTGGGTTATTGGTGGTGGGTGGCGGGTTTATCTAGATTGTTAGTCATCGTTATATATTGTTTGTAAAAGCCGCCCCTACAAAATCCTGATGGCACGCCTAACTTAATATCCCGTCGCACAGAATGCCGCCCAATATTTCGGATCGCGGAACGGCTGTTCATGACTCGAAGACGCTAACCACAATGCCATACTTTCTCTAGATTTTTTATCTAAATTTAACAATCCTACCCAAACTCGAAAATCCTCCTCACTCACCCCGCGCATCCAGTTTTGTGCCGCATTTAAAGCGACTGCTACTGAATCTGCCTGCGGCAATTCTTGATAAAATTTAATCATTAAAATTGCTGTGGCAAAATCATCGACAGCCCACAGACTGCTGACAACATTCATGCTACCGGCATACAAGAAGCCGCTGGGTAAACCAATGTATTCATCGGTCATTGCGGTTGAGTCGGTTAACCCGGTTTCGCAGGCGGAAAGTGTGACGAGACTGCACTGCGGTAACTGCAAATCGGCAAAGATTTCTCGCAGGGTGAGGCATTGTTCTGGGATGGCTTTTCTGCCGCTGCGTAGGGTGACATAGCGCTGTTTTTCAGCGGGCTGATTTGACTCTGGGGGCGGGGGTGAGGTTTGCGGTTCCAGGGAATCGGCTAAGACTAGGGATGACAGCAGCGGATAGTCAAAGTTGAATACGCCGTGACAGGAAAAGTGCAGGTAACGGGTGTTTGAGAGGTTTTCTCGGTTTTCGTTGAGGGCGGTTTTTGTGGCTTGTTTTCTGAGTAAAACTTGATGCGGATTGAATTGGGTTTTGATGGTTTCTACTTCCATGTCCGCGTTGAATAAATCTTCGGTGGGATTCTGGAGGGCAAATAGTTGTAGCTGATTTGGTGGGGGGGAGTTTCTGGTGGTGATGCGATTTTTTACGAGTTCCAGCAGTTGCAAGCTGGGGGCGTATTTCACGCCTGCGGGGAAGCTGTCGAGGAGGTAGCCGCGAAAGTTGGTTTTTTGTTTAAATCGGGTTTCTGAGGTGAATTGTAAGGCGTGGAGGGGGAATAGGTGCAGGTAGCGGTGGGGTACTAGGATTAGTTGTTTGCAGTTGGGGGGGATGTGGGCGATTATCTCGTTTAGCCGCAGGATTTCGGAGAGTTTTTGGAGTTCTTCGGATAGGGTGTTTTGCCAGGTTTTGTTGGTTTTTTTGTTGCGGTATTCGTCGAGATAGTTGTTTTTCCAGGTTTCTAATTCGGCTATTTCGGTTGTGGTATATGTGACTGGTTTTATGCTGTCGCGGGTGATGATGAAGGCCGACCCGCCCCAGCTATCGTCGGAGTTGGAGTTATTGCCGATGTACCATTGTATGATTGCTGTTTCGGTGTCTAAGGTTTGTTGGAATTTGGTGATGTCGATGGGTTCGACTTTTTGAGTTAGGGTGAATTCTGGTTCTCGCTGTTTTATCTGTTCCAGCAGTTGTGTTAGTTGCTGTGATGTTGTTTCTAATTTGGCTTTTTGTTGTTGGAAATATTCGGGGCTGAGGCTGCGGGTTTGGGTTGTGCGTTGTGAGGGAGAGTCTTCGGGAACCCCCCCCGGCCCCCCCTTGGTAAGGGGGGGAGAAAGAGGAGGAGGAGATGGGGTTTCTGTTTCTAGGAGTTGTTGGGAGGCGGCGATTTGGCGGCGCAGGTTTTGGAGTTGCTGTTTCTCGGTGTCGGTGGCTGTTTTGGGGTAGATTTCGCTGTTGGTGAAGAGTTCGACTAGGTAGCGGGATTTGCTGCGTTCGATTGTTTGCAGGGCTTTGTCATATTGTTGGTGATTGATGCAGGATTGCACCATGTTTTCGTAGATGTCGAGGTTTTTTTCGATGATTTGTCGTTTGCGGTTTTGGGATGTTACCCACTCGCGGGTTTGTTCGACTGCTTCGATGGCTTTTTCGTAGCCGAAGATGGCTGTTTCCCACAAACTTTCGGCAAATCCTAAATAGCCTAAGTTACCCCCACTTCGCAGACAGTCAAGGGGTAAGGTGGTAGGAGTGTAAACTTGTAAAGCACCTTTTTGACATTTAATCGCCCTTTCTATATTCTCTCCCCTGTCTCCCTTGATTCTGTCCCTGTAAGCAATTGCCAAATTATTTTGAGTCTGAGCCCAATCTTGGGGAAAAGCATCGCGGGTGCGAACTTGTAAAGCACCTTTTTGACATTTAATCGCCCTTTCTATATTCTCTCCCCTGTCTCCCTTGATTCTGGAATAGTAAGCAAGTGCCAAATTATTTTGAGTCTGAGCCCAATCTTGGGGAAAAGCTTCGCGGGTGCGAACTTGTAAAGCTGCTTTATAAAATACGATCGCCTTTTCTATATTCTCTCCCCTGTCTCCCTGGATTCTGGAATAGTAAGCATTTGCCAAATTATTTTGAGTCTGAGCCCAATATTGGAGAAAAGCTTCGCGGGTGCGAACTTGTAAAGCTGCTTCAGAAAATGCGATCGCCCTTTCTATATTCTCTCCCCTGTCTCCCTGGATTCTGGAATAGTAAGCAGTTGCCAAATTATTTTGAGTCAGGGCCCAATCTTGGGGAAAAGCTTCGCGAGTGTAAACTTCTAAAGCTGCTTCATAAAAGGCGATCGCCCTTTCTATATTCTCTCCCCTGTCTCCCTTGATTCTGTCACTGTAAGCAAGTGCCAAATTATTTTGAGTCCCAGCCCAATCTTGGGGAAAAGCATCGCGGGTGCGAACTTGTAAAGCTGCTTCAAAAAATGCGATCGCCCTTTCTATATTCTCTCCCTTGTCTCCCTTGATTCTGGAATAGTAAGCAAGTGCCAAATTATTTTGAGTCGTTGCCCAATCTTGGGGAAAAGCATCGCGGGTGCGAACTTGTAAAGCTGCTTCATAAAAGGCGATCGCCCTTTCTATATTCTCTTCCTTGTCTCCCTTGATTCTGTTTCCGTAAGCATTTGCCAAATTATGTTGAGTCGTTGCCCAATATTCGGGAAAAGCATCGCGGGTGCGAACTTGTAAAGCTGCTTCATAAAATATGATCGCCCTTTCTATATTCTCTCCCTTGTCTCCCTTGATTCTGGAATAGTAAGCAAGTGCCAAATTATTTTGAGTCAGGGCCCAATCATGGGGAAAAGCTTGGCGGGTGTAAACTTGTAAAGCGGCTTCAAAAAATACGATCGCCCTTTCTATATTCTCTCCCTTGTCTCCCTTTATTCTGTCACTGTAAGCAGCCGCCAAATTATTTTGAGTCTGGGCCCAATATTGGGGAAAAGCTTGGCGGGTGTAAACTTGTAAAGCTGCTTCAAAAAATACGATCGCCCTTTCTATATTCTCTCCACTGTCTCCCTGGATTCTGGAATAGTAAGCAAGTGCCAAATTATTTTGAGTCGTTGCCCAATATTGGGGAAAAGCTTGGCGGGTGTAAACTTGTAAAGCGGCTTCAAAAAATACGATCGCCCTTTCTATATTCTCTCCCCTGTCTCCCTTGATTCTGTCACTGTAAGCAGCCGCCAAATTATTTTGAGTCAGGGCCCAATATTGGGGCAAAGCTTCGCCGGTGTAAACTTCTAAAACAGCTTCAAAAAATACGATCGCCCTTTCTATATTCTCTCCCCTGTCTCCCTTGATTCTGCCACTGTAAGCTTTTCCCAAATTATTTTGAGTCCTTGCCCAATATAGGGGAAAAGCATCGCGGGTGTAAACTTGTAAAGCTGCTTCAAAAAATGCGATCGCCCTTTCTATATTCTCTCCCCTGTCTCCCTTGATTCTGGAATAGTAAGCATTTGCCAAATTATTTTGAGTCCCAGCCCAATCTTGGGGAAAAGCATCGCGGGTGCGAACTTGTAAAGCTGCTTCAAAAAATGCGATCGCCCTTTCTATATTCTCTCCCCTGTCTCCCTGTCTGGAAAAGTAAGCAAGTGCCAAATTATTTTGAGTCCCAGCCCAATCTTGGGGAAAAGCTTCGCGAGTGTAAACTTCTAAAGCTGCTTCATCAAAGGCGATCGCCCTTTCTATATTCTCTCCACTATCTCCCTGGATTCTGGAATGGTAAGCAAGTGCCAAATTATTTTGAGTCTGGGCCCAATATTGGGGAAAATCTTGGCGGGTGCGAACTTGTAAAGCTGCTTCATAAAAGGCGATCGCCCTTTCTATATTCTCTCCCCTGTCTCCCTTGATTCTGGAATAGTAAGCAATACCTAGACTATTTTGAAAACTTGCCCAATCTTCTGAGTAAGCTTCGCGGGTAAAAATAGTTAATCCTATTTCCAGACAAGCAATCCCAATCTCTATGTTGCTTCTGTGACTGCCTTGCTGAAGACTTGAAATTTCTAGATTTAAATTGTATAAAATATTGGCACAATATTCGGCTATATCTGCCTCCAAGTTGGGCAGGGTTTCTGTTGCCCACTCTCGCAAATATTCGGCAAAATCATCGTCTAATAATTTTAGATGGGCTTGCAGGATGGCGGTTTGTTCTTCGCTGGGACAGGTGAGGAGAGATTCAATCAGGGTGAGATAGGCTTGGCGGCGTGGTTGGTTCATTTTTGACTCCCCATGCTGGTATGATTTTACATTTTTTGCGGGGGAAATCAACCATAGTCCGGACAGTTTTGAGTTCATAGTCTGAAACCCTAGATTTTCCGTTGGTAGCCGATCGCGGAACCGCCTTGAAACCCTTATTCTACGGTTGGCAATCAAAAACTGTCCGAAGTATTGATCGAGGGAGTTTTTAACCGCAGATGTTGGCGGATGGACGGGGATGGACGCAGATGTTGTAGGGATACGGCATTGTTGTGTCGGGCGCGGGACACCGCGCCGTGTTTGTACAAAGTTGGTGTTAAATTTGGTGGCGAATTACGACATGGCAATACCGTTTCCCTACAGAAAACCCAGACTAACCCAAGCCTTCAACTAACAGATTGCGAGCACTTTCCAACGCTTCCTGCAACTTACTTGCATCGCGTCCCCCAGCTTGCGCCAAATTAGGCCGCCCGCCGCCTTTTCCGCCGCAAATTTGAGCAATTCCCCCGATAAACTTGCCAGCTTGCAATCCTTTCTTATTGACTTCGGGACTAAAAGCTGCCACCAAACTTACCTTATCCGGTTCAGGAATTGAGGCCAAAACAACCGCAGCATTTCCTAACTTTTGCTGCAACCTTTCCGCCGCAGTTTTCAGCGCTTCCGTATCCACATCTCCCAATTGAGCTACAATGATTTTGAATTCGCCGATCGCCTCCGCCGCACTCAGCAACTGGTCTGATTTCGCGATCGCCAATTCCGACTTCACAGCAGCCAAATGTTTCTGAGTATCCTTCAACTCATTCTGCAAATTAGTAATCCGGTTCGGCAATTCTTCAGGCTTCGCCTTAAATCGATCGCCCAAATCGCGCACCACCTTATCCCGCACGTTCAAATAGTCCAAAACAGCTTGACCGGAAACCGCTTCAATCCTGCGAGTTCCCGCCGCTACGCCCGCTTCGGAAACAATCTTAAACAGCCCGATTTCTGCGGTATTGCTGACGTGAGTTCCGCCGCACAATTCCATCGAAACGCCGGGAAAATCGATCACCCGCACTACGTCGCCGTACTTCTCGCCAAACATCGCAGTTGCGCCTTTTTCTCTCGCAAGGGCGATCGGCATTTCTGCAACGACCGCAGCGTGCGCCTCAGCAATCCAACTATTAACTAAATCCTCAATTTTCTGCAACTCTTCTGCTGTGACAGCGCGCGGAGAATTGAAATCAAACCGCAATCTCTCAGACGATACCAGCGAACCAGCTTGCGAAATCGAATCGTCCACAATTTTCCGCAAAGCTGATTGTAATAAGTGAGTTGCTGTGTGGTTAGCCTGAATTCGGCGGCGACCGCTGTTGTCAATTTTCGCAGTAATACTATCGCCAACTCTCAGGGTTCCCCGTTCCACCAAGCCGAAATGCACGAAGAAATCAGATTCCTTCTTGACATCCTCAACTCTTACCAACAAACCATCACCATTATCTCCGCTTTTCAAATAACCTTTATCCCCAATTTGTCCGCCGGATTCAGCATAAAACGGCGTTTGGTTCAAAACAACTTGTACCTCAGTGCCGGCGGCTGCTTCATCCACAGATTTGCCGTCAATCAAGATAACTTCCACCTCAGCTAAACTCGACAATTCAGCATAACCGACAAACTCTGTTCCCTGGATAGTTTCAGCCAACTTATCCAAAGAACCCTGCACGGTTAAATCGATTGTTTGGCGAGCATCTTTAGCGCGAGTTTGCTGTTCCTTCATCGCCGCTTCAAAGCCGTCCAAATCCACAGAAATTCCCTGTTCCTCAGCAATTTCTTGAGTCAGTTCTAAGGGGAAACCGTAGGTATCGTAAAGAGTGAAAGCATCTTGGCCGCTGATTTGTTGGTTTGCTTGCTGTTTTGTGCGATCGACAATTTCCTCCAGCAGCTTCTCTCCGCGTTCCAAAGTCTTGAGAAACTGCGCTTCTTCCCTTGCCAATTCCGCCTTAATTTGAGCTTCCCGCTGCCGCACGTTCGGATAAGCAGCTTCCGAAAGGGCGATCGCACTTTCAGCCACCCGCACCGTAAATTCGCCCTGAATTCCAATCAGCCGCCCGTGGCGCACCACCCGGCGAATCAACCGCCGCAAAATGTAACCTCGACCAACATTCGACGCGCGAATTTCGTCTGCAATCATGTGCACCACAGCCCGAATATGGTCGCCAATTACTTTCAGCGAAACCTTGACTTTTTCATCGCTATTGTGGTAATCAATTCCGGCAATTTCCGCCGCCGATTGAATGATCGGAAAAATCAAATCTGTTTCGTAATTATTGGGGACTTTCTGGAGGATTTGCGCCATCCGTTCCAGTCCCATGCCCGTATCAATATTTTGATTTTGCAGCGGTGTTAAATTGCCCTCTGCATCTTTATTGTACTGCATGAAAACCAGGTTGTAGAATTCAATAAACCTGCTATCATCTTCGAGGTCAATATTGTCGCCTCTCTCTGGGTGAAAATCATAGTAAATCTCCGAACACGGGCCGCAGGGGCCAGTCGGGCCGGATTGCCAGAAATTGTCATCTTCTCCCATGCGCTGAATGCGATCGCCCGGAATGCCAATTTCATCGCGCCAAATCGCAAAAGCTTCGTCATCTTCTCGGAAAACGCTAACAACCAAATTCGACGCTGGTAAACCGAAAACTTCCGTGGAAAGTTCCCACGCCCAGGCGATCGCCTGTTTCTTGAAATAATCCCCGAAACTGAAGTTGCCCAACATTTCAAAAAATGTGTGGTGGCGGGCGGTGCGGCCGACGTTTTCGATGTCGTTGGTGCGGATGCACTTTTGAGAAGTCGTGGCGCGCGGTGATTCGGCGGCGCGCTGTCCGAGAAATATCGGCTTGAATTGTAGCATTCCGGCGATCGTCAGCAACACCGTCGGATCTTCGGGCACCAAAGAAGCACTCGGCAAGATCTTATGTCTCCGCTGAGCATAAAAGTCGAGGAAGGTTTGGCGGATTTGGCTGCCACTGAGAAACTTAGGAGAAATAGACATGACAAAAACACTTAAGTATGTAAAGATGTAGCAACAATAGAATTTATAGGACTTACGCACGGGTGTCCAGAAACCCGGTTTTTAAACCAAAATACTTGCTTAAAATCCTCAATCTGGGTAGAAAAACCAGGTTTCTTGGTTACGAGTGCGTGAGTGCTAACTTACATCTATTTGGAGATTCATATCATTATACTTAGTAATGTAAAGACCTATCAACTTTTGCAAATAGTGGTTTACTCCTCCGAAAAGCCATGCTAACTTAATAATAGACACCGGGACAGAAAGAGAAAGGAGGTCACTATATTTAGAAAGAAAGTTCAAGGATATAGGCATGGTGTCTCCGGTCTAGATTCCCAGGCGCAGCAGAAATTAAACGAACACAACTTGGAATAGTGGCGAACTGCCGATCGAGCAGTCAAGCCAAACCGCAGTCAAGTAAGACTTAGTTGTCGTTGCGGATTAAAAGTAAAGCTGCACAAGTTGTAAACCCTAGTAAGTAACAGTTCTCCACCGGAAACACATTTCGTTTGTTAGAAAAAACAAAGCTCTCATATTATTGGGTCTGATCGCTGTCGATCGGGCCCTATGAATTTTTCGGCGATCGCAGGAGAAGAGGCTTCCAGGGGTACAGAGGTGCCGAGTTGGGCTGTATAAGTGCTTTGTGCTCAAAGGCTACATCCCTGGGAGCCGATCGGCGAGCGATCTGTGCAGCTTTTGAGTTATATTATATATAATAGGACGTGGGCGCCCGCCCCCGCCCGCTTTTTGCCGTGGATCAAGCGCTGTGGTATGAGGCACTGTCAAGATGCGATATCATTGAAGATGTCAGTACAAGACATTAAAATCTACCCCGCTGTCCTGTATAGCAGCAAATCTACGCTTCTCTGAGCTTGCTGCAAGCAAAGGATCGCCAACCGCCATTTTTGGTGAAAAGACCAGGCTCAAAATTTTGAATCTCAGGATATTTAGAGTCAAGACTCTAAAAAATCCCATCTCCGACGCAGGGGTGAGAGTTCAAAAAATAAAAGCCCGCCCACTCAAAAAAGCTAGTCCCACCAACAACGGTAGTAAATCACTAGCACAGTTCTTAAACTCACAATCTCCGGAGATTCTAGGTACAAGCATGGCCGAAATAACTAAAGAAGAAATGCGCGAACGGCTGGGAAATATTGACCAGATCCGGGATATAATTTTCGGAGCGCAGCTTAGAGAATACGACAATCGCTTCGATAAAATAGATTCCGACTTGTCGATGATGCAGCAAGATATGCAAACTCGCATCGAACAAGTAAAAACAGTTCTTTCAGGAGAAATGAGGGCTGCAGTTGATTCGTTAGAGAAGAAAGTTAAATCGCTCACCTCAAACACCCAAGAAGAAAGCGCAGACATCCGTCAGCAAGTCGATCGCGTTAACCGAAAATTATCCAGCAGCATTGAAGCCCTCGACGAGGCTATTGACAATCAAACCCGTTCGCTTCGCGACGAACTCTCCCAAACCAGAGAGCGACTATCTGAAGAAACCCGCACTTTGAAAACACAGGTTTTTGAAGAACTCGACCGTCGCTTTTCTATGCTCAGAGATGTTAAAGTTTCTAGAGACGACATGGCAGAAATTCTGTTTGAACTCGGCATGAGGCTCAAAGGAACAGAATTTGTACCCGAACTTAAAGGCGTTGCTGATAATAAGTTAAATAACGAATTTCTGTTGCCAGAGCGCCACCATCACGGATAATAACGCATGGCTTTACCGAAAGAAAATCCGGCTGACGAAAATGAGTTAGAGGGTTTTGTTTCTCAACCTGACGAGTCCGCTGCCGATGCAGCAACCCAGCTAGAACCCTTGCTGAATCTGTTAGTCGATCTCAAAATTATTGCAGGTTCCAACCAGCAAAATGCAGAGCCCGAAGATGACAGCAGTGGCGAAAATAATCAAGCTGGGGCCCTCGGCGGGTTGATGGATTTGTTAGGTATTTCTGAGCAAGCGCCAGAGGAAGTTGCAGCGAGTGTACCCGAAACTGGATCTCGCAAACCCCAGTCTGGCGATGCCCCGCCTGTTGCAGACGAGTTCAAAAGTTTGCTATTCGCTACTCACAAACTCAACACTTCTGAACTGGAAAAAGGCTATTCCTCAGCTAAAACTATAGATGTTTCCGCGATCGCCCAGCCGGATTTGGAGGAGGAATCACAGCCTGTCCAAGAATTGTCTAACTGGACAAGGAAAGATTCTCTACAGGAAGGACAGGCTCAAGAATCCCACAAGTTCGATCGGCAACAAGATATTTCCCCTCCCGAAACCGAGTCAAAATCCTCGGAAATTCCCGATAATCCCATAGTTTCCCCAGTCTCAGACTCACCAGAAACTGCAGATTTAGATCCGGTGGTTGCTTCGCTTCAATCGATGCCAAACTTGGTGGAACAGCCGACACCGATATCGCAGCCAGGAGAAATATTAGGTCAAATTAAACAGGAGTTAAATGAAGCCGACAGCGCGATGGAAAGGCTGCAAAATCTCATGTTCGGCTCGCAAATCTCGGATATCGAGCAAGTGAAAAGTCTGCTGGCAGAAAACGATTTGCCGGGGGTGCGCCACCTGATGGCAACAATCGACGATAAATTAGAAAAATTAGAGCACCAAATCTACGAGCCCCAAGAGTTGATTGAGTTGATGTTGCCTTGGATCGCAGAAATTCTCAGCCGCAAAATTGCTGATTCCAGAGAAGAAGTTGTCAACGCGATCGTCCCAATTATTGACGAAGTGATTAGGGCAAAAACTCAGGAAAACAAGTCGGCAATGAGTGCGGCAATAGCTGAGCTGCTTCCCGACGCACTTGCTCAACAAATAGTGAATTCGCCAGCGGATATTGCTAAGGCGATCGCCCCAGAAATCGGTCTGGCGATTAAAGAGCAAATTCGCCTCGACCAAGAGTCGATCGCTCAAGCCCTCGCCCCGGAAATGGGCAAAGCGATTACAGCCCAAATAAAACTCGAACGCGACTCTATGGTGGATGCGCTCTATCCCGTAATTGGCAGTACAATTTCCCGATACATGGCAGAAGCTATCAAGACAATCAATGAAAAAGTGTCCAATGCCATCAGCGTCGAAGGGTTCCAGAGAAAAATTCGCTCCAAAGTACAAGGAGTATCCGAAGCGGAATTAATCCTCCAAGAATCAGTACCCTTTACCGTCCAAGCCGCATTCTTAATTCACAAAGCATCAGGCTTAATAATTTCCGAAGTTCAAAACTCAGAAAGCTACCAGTTAGAATCAGAAATGGTAGCAGGAATGCTCACAGCTATTCGCAGCTTTGTTAACGACTGCATCGTGCAGCCGGGAGAATCTTCCGAACTCAATCAAATTGAATACGGCGCCTCAAAAATTCTGCTAGAAGTAGCGGGATATTGCTACATGGCCGTCGTGATTAAAGGAGAACCGCCAAACTTGTTCATCCAAAAAATACGACAAACCGTTAGTAATCTCATTCTTAATTATGGTCAAGTAATTCACGAGTTTAACGGCGACCCCGATACTATACCGGAGTCGCTGCACCCGTGTATAAAAACTTTATTCGACCCGCTACAAGCGGAAAAATCTACAAAACCCCCGATCGCCCTAGCTGCTATCAGTTTAGCCGCATTGAGCTTAATCTTAGTACCTTGGGGAATTTATCAGTACCGCAGCAGCGTTGAGCGCCGCCTCGAAGCAAATGCCATCGCAGCTTTAGCATCCACTCCCGAATTAGCAGTTTACCGCTTAGATGTGGCAGTTGATGGCAAAACTTTAAAGCTAACCGGAAAGTTGCCAAATCAAGAATTGCGGGCACAAGCCGAAAAAATAGCCGCATCAACTGCACCGAAATTGCAATTAGATAATAGAATTATAGCTGTAGATGTCCCCCCAGATCCAGTTTTGACGGCGGCTGACGTGCAGCGGATTACCGCCGTTTTGAACCAGAGAGAGGGCGTTTCTATTTCTACGCGGTATGGCGATCGTAAACTTACAGTAGAGGGCACAGTTAGAGACGGTGCAGACGCACAGAAAATAGCTCAGTCCCTGAAGCAAATTCCCGGTGTTCAGTCGGTCATCAGTACGATTAAATTAGAGCCGCTGAAGATTACAACCCGCATCTACTTCGAGCAAGGAACGACAAAATTAGACTCAACAGATGAAGAAATCATCGCCACTGTCAAAAAATTCATGGATCAATATCCTCAAAAACAGATTAAGATAATTGGGCACAGCGATCAAAGTGGAGAACTTGCTACAAATCAACAGTTGTCGCTCAGGCGTGCCACAGCCGTGCGAGATGCTTTAGTGCGGCAAGGTGCTGACCCAAAGCGCCTCCAAACGGTTGGCATCCCCCATCCTCCTGCCGACGTGGAACCCAATCAACCACGGATTTTAAGCAGATGCGTCGTATTTGAACCAATAACTAAGACCATAAACAGTAAATAATTATGTCAGTTACTATATCTAAAAAAATGTGTATGATCGGCGATTTTGGCGTGGGCAAAACCAGCCTGATCCGCCGTTTTGTCGATCGGCAATTCAGTGACCAATACCTCTCCACCGTGGGAGTAAAAATTTCCAGCAAAATCGTAGAATTAGAAGGGGTAAAACAGCGGGACAACGTGACTGCAAAGTTGCTGATTTGGGATTTAGAAGGGCATACAAAATTCAAAGGAATAGCACCGACTTACTTGCAGGGAGCTAGCGGCGTTTTAATCGTTGCCGATGTCAGCCGCTCCGAAACAGTTGAGCGAATCTCCGAACACATTCAGCTTTTTTCTTCAGTCAATCCTAAAGGGTCAATTATCGTCGCTTTGAACAAAGTAGACTTGATTGACGAGGAAAAATTAGCGATGCTAGTGGAAATATCCCATTCGATAGGTCAAGACAAAGTAATAGGAGTCTGCACGACATCTGCTAAAACAGGCAAAGACGTTGACGAAATTTTCTACAAACTAGCTTACACAATGGTAGAACAAGTATGAACCCCCTGTTAAGAAAGCTGTTAGGGCCGCGACAAACACAGTATTTTGTAGTCAATCACCATTTTATCATTCAGGCAACCTCCGCCCAAGTGCAGCACTATGCCGATACTCCGGGCGAGGCAATACCCGGTGCAGATGCTCGCATCAGTTTTCCCGAACTGATTGGCATTGAAAATATCCTCATGTCTATCATTATGGGACGGCTGCCGGGTTTTGAAATCAAAGGTATCGCTCGGTTTGCCGACCCGAACCGCCCTTTATACTTTGATATGTTGGCTATCAAATATGAAGAAGAAGAAGATGTGCCAAATAAATTGCTAATTTTGATTGAAGATACTACCGAAAAGATGGTGATGAAGCAATCGTTGATTCAGAGCGCGAATGAAGCTAATCTTTTGGTTAGCGCCTTAGCAGCTTCTAAAGATTATATAGATAAAGTTATTCGTTCGATGGGCGATGCTTTGTTAGTGACAACAACATTAGGAAATATCAAAACAATCAATCAATCGGCTCAATGGTTATTTGGGTATAGCGAAGCAGAATTGATCGGCAACCCCCTATCTTTAATATTACTCGAAGACACATTAATTTACCAAGCTCGCCACCGCTATATTTTGTCTCAGAAAGAGCTACGTAGAGAACTAGAAATAGTCTGCACTACTAAAGCAGGAGAAGAAATTTGGGTAGAATTTTCCTGTTCGGCAATTCAGACAGAACTAGAGGGACTTTACGATTTTATTTATATAGGCAGGGACATCACAGAACGCAAACAACAAGAAATAGAAATTCGCGGCTCTTTGGCAAAAGAGCAAGAACTAAGACAGGTAAAATCTCGTTTTTTCTCAATGATTGCTCACGAATTCGGCAATCCTTTAAGTACCGTATTATTTGCTACTAAAATCCTCCAAGACTACGGGGACGAAATCACCCACGCGGAAAAACAACAATACCTGCAACACGTTAAATCAGCATCTCAACAAATGGCTCAGCTATTAGAGGACGTGCGGTTGCTTAGCAGCGCCGAAGCAGGAAAACTCGAATTCTATCCCGCACCAGTTGATTTAAAAAACTTTTGTAGCGAGTTAGTAGAATCAATTAAAATTAGTTATGGAAAAAATCATACAATTAACTTTATTTATCAAGAATTAGTTACGCCCGCGAAACAAAATGATACCGAATCGCAGGAAACGCAAGAGTTGCCTGCACTAGATCCAAAATTGCTGCGACACATATTGACAAATTTGCTGTCAAATGCTGTAAAATATTCGCCCCTCGACAGCCCTATTTATTTTGAATTAAATTGTCAGAATAATGAAGAAGCTATATTTAAAATTAAAGACGCAGGCATTGGCATTCCTATAGAAGACCAAGAACAACTGTTTGAATCTTATTATCGAGCCAAAAATGTCGGAAAAATACCCGGTACAGGACTGGGTTTATCCATAGTCAAGCAGTGCGTAGAATTGCACCGAGGTCAAATCGAATTTTCCAGCGAGATAGGGCTAGGCACTACCTTTATAGTCAGAATTCCCTTTGAAAAACAGCGATAAATAAATAAATTTTATATAATTACATCCAGAGGGCGCCTTCAATACTAAAAACCTCACATGAAAACCTTGTTAAAAAAACTGTTAGTTCCCCACCACTTGGAGTACCTAGCACTGGATAAAAACTTTGTAATCCAAGAAATATCCCTGGAAGTGCAGCGGTTTGCCGACTCTCCCGACGAAGTAGTCGCCGGCAACGATGTCCGCATTCCCTTTCCAGAATTGGTGGGAACTGAAGAAATTTTAATCGATATTTTTGAAAAACGTTTGCCCAATTTTGAATTAAAAGCGATGACGCGACTATTAGAAAATGGTTCGCGGCTTTATTTTGATATGTATATCGTGGAGTTCACCAATGACGAGAATTATCAGAGATTAATTATATTTTTTCAAGACGTAAGCGACAGGATGGCTTTAGAACAAACTCTAGTGCAAGCTACCAATGAAATGGATATTTTATTGAGTACCTTAGCGGCTACTAATAATTATGTTGAAAAAATTATTACTTCAATGGCCGAAGTTTTGTTGGTAACAACAGCATCGGGAAAGATTAAAAAAGTCAATCAAGCGGCTCAAGATTTGTTCGGTTACAGCGAATCAGAATTAGTAGGTCAGCAAATAGACGCTCTTGCTGCATTTGGCTCCTCTTTGCAAGCAGTCAGCCAAGAGGAGCCTCAGCAATCTCAAACTAACGCCGAATTAATTTGCACGGCAAAAACCGGAGAAAAGCTAACAGTTTCGTTTTCCTGTACGGCGATTTCAAGTGATATTAAAGGTATTTCTGGCTCTGGGCCCGCCCTTCAAGATTTCGTGTACATCGGCCGCGATGTCACAGATAGACAGCGGGCCCGCAAGCGGCAAATAACTCAGTACGTCACCACTCGCATCCTGTCGGCATCCGAAACAATCAAAAAAGCTATAGCAGCAATTCTCCCCATAATTTGTGACAGCTTGGGATGGGATACTGCCGAACTTTGGATGCCAGAATCTGGGGAAAAACTGCTGTCAGAAACTAAGAGAATAACTGCGGTTTCCGACCCCAATTTGCTTCGCTGCGTCGCCAGTTGGACAAAACGCTCAGTTTCTCTCCCCAAATTTGCCGAATTTACCGAACAAATGACTTGTGCGTTTGGCGAAGGATTACCCGGTGTCGTTTGGGCCAGCGGTTCCTCTCACTGGATTGCCGATGTCACAAAAAGCGACAGTTGTATACGCCGCGAAATCGCTGCTGAAGAAGGACTGCACGGAGCTTTTGGTTTTCCAATTGTGGGCGACTACGACCCGGAAAATTCTGCAAAATCTGTGTTGGGGGTGATGATTTTATTCAGCCGCGAAGTGCAGTGTTTTGATGAAGAATTGCTCCAGATAATGGCAACCATCGGCAGCCAACTCGGTCAATTTATCAAGCGCAAACAAGCGGAAATAGCTTTGCGGGAAAGCGAAGAACAACTGCGAGACTTATTTGAAAATGCTACTGACTTAATTCAAAGTATTGGAGCCGACGGTCATTTTTTGTATGTAAATCGGGCTTGGCGGGAAACTCTGGGCTACACCGAAGAAGAAATTGCTCAAATGACGGTTTTTGATATCATTCATCCGAACAGTTCCCCAGAGTCTCTGGATATATTGTATCAAGCTATTACCCAAAAAACGGTAAATGAAAATACATTATATCCCGACTCTATTGAACTCACATTTATTACTAAATATCAGGAAAAAATTTTGCTTGAAGGCAGCATAAGCTGTAAATTTGGGGCAGGTTCGCTAGTAGCAATTCGAGCTATTTTGCGAGATATTACTGCTCGAAAAATGGCAGAAGACGCCCTAGGAAAATCTGTGTCCCTCCTGCTAGCAACTTTTGATTCTACTGCGGACGGTATTTTAGCGATTGACAGAAGCGGAAAAATCGTCACTTTCAATCGACAATTTGTGGAAATGTGGGGCATACCTAATGAAGTGATGGCACTGCGAGACGACCCCACAACCATCGCCTTTGTCCTGAACCAACTCAAAGACCCTCAAGCATTTCAAGAGAGAATACAATCACTTTACGAGCAGCCAGAAGCCGAAAGTTACGACTTGTTGGAATTTCAAGACGGCAGATTTTTTGAACGCTATTCGCAACCGCAGCGGCTGGGAGATACAATTATCGGCAGAGTCTGGAGTTACCACGACATTACGGAACGCAAGCAAGCAGAAGATGCCCTGCGGGAAGAACAAGAAAAATCAGAAAAGCTGCTGTTAAATATCTTGCCCAAGGCAATAGCAGAACGCCTCAAGCAAAACGAAACTACTATTGCCGAATACTTTCCAGAAGTGAGTGTTTTGTTCGCCGACATTGTGGGGTTTACTGCTTTGTCTGCCGTCATGAATCCAATCGAACTTGTGGATCTCCTAAATAAGATTTTCTCTGGATTCGACCTTTTGTGCGAACGGCACGGTTTAGAGAAAATTAAGACCATCGGCGACGCATACATGGCAGTAGGAGGACTGCCTGAACCCAGGGCAGACCACGCAGAGGCGATCGCCCAAATGGCCATAGATATGCAAGCAGAAATAGCCCGATTTAATGCTAGCCATAATAAATATTTTAGTATCCGCATCGGCATTCACAGCGGCCCGGTTGTTGCCGGAGTAATCGGTATAAAGAAGTTTATTTATGATTTATGGGGTGACACGGTAAATATTGCTTCCCGCATGGAATCTCAGGGTTTGCCTTGGCGGATTCAAGTGAGCGAAACTACTTATAAATTGTTGAAAAATAACTATTTATTTCAGGAGCGAGGAATGATTGAAGTTAAAGGCAAAGGGGTAATGAAAACTTATATTCTCATTGGCCGAAAATCAGGCAGCTCATCAGTCATCAGTCATATGGCTGATGACTAAAAGTATTGCTAAAGTTAATTAGCAATACTTTTTGACCAAGACTAATGGAACTTGCTAATTTGTCGGCAAATTTACGATCGCCCGACGAAGCTGTCGATCGCCACCCTGTGACGGTTGATCCCTCAACTTCGCTCCCAGAGGCGATCGCCCTGATGCGTCGGACGATCGACCCTTGCCCACTGCCTCATTCACCTGCATTTCCCGACTCAAACGAAACTGTAAAAGCATCTATTAGTTGCGTTTTAGTTGTCGATGAAAATCAGCTAGTCGGACTGCTAAGCCCGGAAGATGTGCTGAACTTAGCCGCGGCCGAATATGGATGGCAAGGCATGAAAGTTGCCGACGCAATGAGGCGGAATTTAATTGTCTTACAAGAATCAGAATTTACAGATCTTACTACCGCATTTAAGCTATTTTGTCAATACTCGATCGACTGCTTGCCAATTGTAGATGAACGGGGTCAGCCAGTAGGTATAGTTAGCGAAAAAAGTATTCGCCCAGCAATGTATAGCTGGCTCGAGGCACTGAATCAAGAAGTGGCAAAACTCCAGGAACAATGCGAACTGTTAGAAGGCAATTGTGAACTAGAAAAAGTCAGCGATCGGCAAAATGCCGAAAATGCCATGCGGCAGAGCGAGGCGCGCTACCTGGCGATTGTGGAAGACCAAACCGAACTGATTTGCCGCTACCTCCCAGACGGTAAAATAACTTTTGTCAATCAAGCTTACTGCCGTTATTTCGGCCTGCAGGCGTTCGACTTACTCGGCAAATGCTTCATGTCCCTGCTGCCAGAAGCAGACCGAGAAATTTTTCAACAGCAATATACTTCTGTGTCTCCCGACAACCCTATTTTTACCTGCGAGCACCAAGTAATTTTGCCGAGCGGGGAAATTCGCTGGCAGCAGTGGATCGATCGGGCGATATTCGACGAGAGCGGACAAATCGTCGAGTATCAAGCTGCAGGGCGGGATGTCACGGATCGCAAACAAGCAGAAATCGCTTTGCAGCAGCTCAATGCAGAGTTAGAACGGAGAGTGCAGCAGCGGACACAATGGTACGAAATGGCAGTATCTGCAGGCAAAGTGGGGGTTTGGGACTGGAATTTGGAAACCGACGAAATCTACATTGCTCCGTCTTTGAAAGCTTTGTTGGGCTATCAAGACACAGAGATTCCTAACCGCATGGAAAATTGGGCGTCTCACATTCATCCCGACGATCGAGTTGCAGTCGAGCAAGCAGTAAAGGCTTATCTAGAGGGTGTGACAGAAATTTATGAAGTAGAACACCGGATGCTGCGTAAAGACGGCAGCACCTGCTGGATACTTGCTCGCGGCAGCGCGATCCGATCGGCTTCTGGCAAGGCATTACACCTGACTGGCACTGACACCGACATTACTGATCGCAAATTGACCGAAGAAAAACTCCAAAACTCCGAAGCCGAACTGGTGGCGCTGTTTAACGCCATGACGGATATCGTGCTGGTTTTCGACGCAAGCGGTCGCTACCTCAAAATCGCTCCCACGGCTCCCGAACTGCTGTACAAACCTGCTCCGGAAGTGCTGGGCAAAACCCTCGCCGAAATCTTCCCAGAAGCGGAAGCTAATTTTGCCCTAACCCACATTCGCCAAACATTGGCATCTGGGGAAACCCACAGAGTTGAATACAGGATGGAAATTGGCTGCAAATTATTTTGGTTTGATGCCAGTATTTCGCCACTGGATTGTGATCGGGTGATGTGGGTAGCCCGAGACATTACCGCTCGCAAACACGCAGAAGCTGCATTGCAAAAGAGTGAGGAAAAGTTTCGCAACTTATTTGACGATGCTCCGATCGCGCTTGGTTTGGCAAGCGTGCGCGACTACCGCACGATCAAAGTGAATGAAGCTCACCGCCAGATGTTGGGCTACAGCGATTCGGAGTTGGCTAGCATGACTTTTAGTGAACTCACGCATCCAGAAGATATACACGCAGATGTAGAGGAAGTCAAGCAGTTGATCTGCGGCAAGATTTCTCGCTTCCAAAGGGAAAAACGCTTGATTAAGAAGAATGGCGAGCTGATGTGGGCAAACTTGACGGTGACGCTGATCCGCGATCGCGAGGGCATTCCTCTCTACAGTATGGGGGCGATCGAAGATATCAGTTATCGTAAGCGAGCAGAAATGGAATTTCAGCAGTTAAAAGAACGCCTGCAATTTTTGCTGGGTTCTAATCCGGCGGTAATTTTTACCGCCGCACCGACGGGGGATTTTTGTACTACTTACATCAGCGACAACGTTCAGACAATCGTTGGCTACGATCCCCAAGAATTGTTAGCAGATTGTAAATTTTGGTCGAGCCGGATTCACCCTGAAGATCGACCACAATTTCTAGTGAATTTTTTGGATTTGTCCGAGGAAAAAAATTGCATTTGCGAGTATCGTTTTCTACACCAAGACGGAAGTTACCGCTGGCTAAGGACGGAACTAAAATTATTGGTTGACAGCATGGGCATTCCGATCGAAATTATTGGTTATGCCGCTGATATTAGCAATTCTAAATACGCCGAACTCGCTAGGGGGCAGCAGTTCGAGCAAGAACGGCTTGTGGAGGCGATCGCCCGTCGTGTCCGCCAGTCTTTGCAATTAGAGGAAATTCTCAACACCACGGTTGCCGAACTCCAGCAAGTATTATTAGCAGATCGAGTTTTGGTTTATCAACTTTTACCCAAAAGCGGCGGGCGAGTCATTGCTGAAGCCGTGGCAGAAGGATGCAGCCAACTCGTAGATAGATGTTTTGGCGAAGAGGTTTTTCCCCCTGACAGTTATCAGCTTTATTTGCAAGGGCGAATTTCTGCAATTTCCGAACTAGATTCTCCCAGCATTACACCTTGTGTGATGGAGTTTATGAAACAAATTCAAGTTAAGGCAAAGTTAGTAGTGCCGATTATTCAGCACAGCAAACTTTGGGGATTGCTGATTGCCCACCAATGCGATCGGCCTCGTGATTGGAAAGAATGGGAAATCAATTTATTTCAGCAGTTGGTGAATCAATTGGCGATCGCCATTCAGCAATCTCTACTTTACCAGCAACTGCAAGCTGAACTGAACGACCGCAAACAGGCGGAAGCAAATTTGAAAAACTCCCTCAGAGAAAAAGAAATTTTGCTCAAAGAAATTCACCATCGCGTCAAAAACAACCTCTGCGTAGTTGCTAGTCTGTTAGAATTGCAATCGAACACAGTTGCCGACCCGCAAGTAAGCAAAATGTTTGAAGAAAGTCAGAATCGCCTTTATTCTATGGCTCTGATTCACGAAAAACTGTACCGTTCGACTAATTTAGCGCAAATTAATTTTGGTGAATATCTCGAAGATTTGGTAAGTAATTTGTTTCACTCTTACAATATTAGCAACAACCAAATTCAGTTGCAGGTATTAGCTGAGCCAATTTCCCTAAATCTTGAAACCGCTACTCCCTGCGGTTTAATTGCCAATGAATTGGTTTCAAATACGCTGAAACACGCTTTTCCTGATGGCACAACTGGTACAGTTAGTGTAGAATGTTATCAAACGGGAGATCGCGAAATCAACCTCTTAGTTAAGGACAACGGCATTGGCTTTCCTCAAAACTTATATTTTCGGAAAACTCACTCGATGGGGTTTCAAGTTGTCTGCACTTTAACCGAGCAGTTAGAAGGAACCATCGAAATATCCAGAGAATTTGGTACATCTTTTCACTTAAAATTTAACGAGTTAAACTACTTTCAAAGATTGTAACAATATGAGTTTTGCCGAAAAATTAATTAAGATTTTGATTGTCGAAGACGAACTATTAATTGCTAAAAATTTATCCCCAAAACTAGAGAAATTGGGATATCAAATCGCAGATATAGTTTCTTCAGGAGCGGATGCCATCCAGCGCGCCCACGAACTAAGACCCGATTTAATTTTAATGGATATAGTTATCAAAGGCGACATTGACGGCATAGAAACAGCAGCAATAATTAATCAAGAATTAGATATACCAATTATCTATACAACTGCCTATGCTGACGACGAAACTTTGCAGCGAGCCGAAAATACTGGTTCTTACGGCTACCTACTCAAACCTTTTAAAGAAAGAGAAATGCACGCCACTATCAAGATAGCACTGAGCAAACATCAAGAAGCAGTTATGTTGAAAAGATTAATGGCGTTAGCAGCAGAAAAAAGCGAAAATAGATCGCGCTTTATTTCAATGGCTTACCACGATTTAAACACTCCTTTAACTACCATACAGTTATCGGCTGAAATGTTAGAAGATAGTGACTTGCAGAGAAACCCCGGAATTAGCAGTAAAAATATTGATCGGATTAAAAAAGCCGTCAGTAATATGAGTGGGCTGCTGGAAGATATTTTAATGCTTAGCAAAGCAGAATCTGGGAAAATTTCCTTAAACTTAAATCCGATCAATGCGACGGATTTATGCAATTCTATTTTAGAAGAACTGCAACCTATCGTCACCGACAAACACCTAGTACATTTCCGCAGTCACACAAATCCGCTGCACGCCAATCTCGATGCCAAACTACTGCATCACCTTCTGACTAATTTGCTTTCAAACGCTATTAAATATTCTCCAAACGGTGGGAAGGTAAGTTTAGACCTAAGCTGCAACAACCAACAGATAATTTTGTGCGTTCGAGATGAGGGAATTGGGATGACACCGGAATATCAAGGAAAACTATTTCAGCAGTTTGAACGGGGTGCTAATGTAGGCAAGATTAAAGGATCGGGTTTGGGACTCTGCATTGTCAAACACATCGTTGACCTGCACGGCGGTACAATAAGTGTGGAAAGTGCGATCGACAAAGGTACTACATTTATTGTCACGCTGCCTTTTTGTGGTGACGATAACAGCCAACAGCTAACAGTTAACAGTTAACATTAGTCATTGTCAGCAAAATCTATTGGGAGACAAAAGTTCGATCGCCCTATCTTCTTCTCCCCCCGCCGCCTTCGCAAATCGCTCAGCCAAAGCAGGTACAATAGTCAAAGGATTGCTGAGACCAGAAAAAACGTGCAATCCAGGGCGATCGGCAATCGGCCCCACTACAGGCAAATTATCAGCGCTGAAGGCCACACTACACTCGTGCCAACTTGCCGGTAAACCTGCCAAATCAGGCAAAACCTTGCTGATTCCTGCACGAATTGCCGTGTCGCTGGTTTCGCGATCGACTTTAGCATTCAAATCGCTCAAAGTGCGCGACAATTGCCCGATCCGCAAACTCCCATCATTAAATTGAATTGCACCCGAATCTAAAATCGGTGGCTGTAACTCTTTACCAGGTTCATCCCAAAGAAAATCCACCTCATTTTTACTAGATTTAGCTTCCAATTCAAAACGTTTTAATACCGCAGGCATCACCAAAGTCCTGAGTTTCAAATCCACAGGTGCAGTTTCCAAAATCTCCGTGCGAGTAAAATAAACTCCCACAGAAACACCCGCGGCTTTCAGCAAACTCCGACTCCAACCTCCAGCACAAATAACCGTATTTTGGCAGGTATAACTTTCCTGTGCCGTCTTGACTCCCGAAATCCGATTGCCCTCTTCTATAAACCCAATTACTTCAGCAAATTCTATAGTTCCTCCCAACCGCAGAAACCCTTGACAATAAGCTTTATTTGTGGCAGTCGGCGAAATGTGACCGTGACGCACAGTCAGAGCTCCGGCGATCGCACTTTTATTCAGCAAAGGTTCCAACTCGCCAGCTTCTGCAACACTCAAAAACTGCGGCACAATCGCAAAATGCGCGTAATTAGCCACCACTTTTTTGGCATCAGTGCCCGCATCAATTGTCAGCAACAAATCCAACTCGCGAAACTCCGTCTCAGCATCTAATTGGGCCGATAAATTGCGGTGGCGTTCAATACCTTCCCGACACAATTGGCGAGTTAAATCAGTCGTCCCTGACCAATAAGCCAAGCCACCATAACTAAAACGAGTAGCATTTTGCATGGTAGCATCTCGTTCCAAAAGCAGCACAGCAAAACCTTTTTTTGCCAGTTCGTAACTCAGTGCCGCACCAGTAATGCCACCGCCGACAACAATCCAATCGTAACTTTTCATGGGAAATTCAAAGGGAAGGAAAATATCATGCTTAGATTTTAGCTTAGTTTTTTCCGAACAAATCGAAAAACCTCTACCTACAGGAAGAGGCTGCCTGCGATCGCCCTAACTGAAACTTCCACCCGTCGGGAGATGTTTGTGCAGGGATATTTTTCGTTCAATAGTAGGAATTAGAGTCAGCAAAAAATTAGAAATACCAGAGAGGTTTTTATGAGTATCGACAAACCGGGCAGAGATATGGAGCGCACTGTCAATCCGGGCGATCGTATTTCCGACGAACCCCAAACCATTGAAGAAAAAGCGCAGCAACTGGCGGTAGACCACGTACCCGACATCGTGGGAGATGTTGTTACAGTTCCAACTTATGTGATCGTAGAAGAACCGGATGGGGAAAAGAAAGCCCTGCACCACGTCAAAGACGCCGAGGAAATTTCTGACGTAATTCGGCAGGCCCGCGTTGACGAAAATGGCGAACGGATTTGGGATTAAGTTCAATCCAATAAAAACGGCTTTGTTGTACAAAATTTATCGCTAGAAATCATGGAAACAAATCAAAGAAATAGTACCCCCTATCCGAATATTCCGCCGATTCTAGAAAGTGATGACAGAGAGTATCGCGACGCCGGCATTACGAGTACGCTTTCAGTTGCAGGCCATCCCATCCACCCCATCATCGTCATCTTTCCGGTAGCCTTTTTAGTAGGAGCCGCGGGCACGGACATCGGTTATTGGCTCACAAGCGATCCGTTTTGGGCCAGAGCTTCGCTGTGGCTGATGGGTGTGGGTTTTGCTGCGGGGATTTTGGCAGCAATCACGGGCTTTTTAGATTTTTTCAAAGTTAAAAGAGTGCGCGATCGCAGTGCCGGTTGGTTGCACATGGGCGGCAATGTGGCGGTTATGGTACTTACCCTGATTAACTTGCTGTTGCGACAAGGAAATCCGGCTGAGCCGATCGTATACACAGGTTTAGCCATATCGATCGTCGTGGCAACCTTGCTGGGCATTACAGGCTGGTTCGGCGGCGAACTAAGTTTTCGCCACAAAATCGGCGTCATCGGCCCTACCAGTCATAATTCCTAGGTTTCTGACCATTTTTAGTATGGAATTCCGTCCCTCTTCATTGGATAATTTAGGACTAAAATCTTGACTACAAACTTAAAGATTGTCCCAGCCAATTGAGATAAGCATCGCTGCCAGCGATAATAGGAATAGCAATAATTTCGGGAACTTCATAGGAATGGAGTTCCTGAACTTTTGTTTTTAAAGCCTCAAATTTAGCCAAATCAGTTTTAATCACCAACTGCCACTCTGGCTCGGAATGAATCTCGCCTTGCCAACTATAAATCGAGCGAATTGGTGACAAACTCACACAAGCAGCCAGCTTGTTTTCAACTAGAGATTTCGCCAGATTCTCCGCCTCCGCCTCCGATGCCGCAGTTACCAGCACCACCCCAAAATTAATTGTCATAGTCATCAGTCAACAATCAACCATTAATCTCATTAACTTCCCAAGAATTGACTCTGCCAGCCCCAGCTAAGGAAAAATAGCGCCTAGTAGATTCCGGCAAAATAGCTCCCGCCAACAAAGCATTATCTAAATTAGTTCCTACTAACGTCGCCTCGCTCAAATCTGCTGCCATCAAATCTGCTTGACACAACTTTGCCCAATTCAGATTTGCCCCTCTCAAACAACTTCCCCTCAACTTAGCCCCGGTTAAGTTTGCACCCGCCAACTTTACCCCACGCAACTGAGCCGCGCTGAAATTTGCGCCCGCCAAATTCGAGCCTTCCAAATTAGCTCCCATTAGTTTAGCTTCGCTCACGTTAACGCCGCTCAAATCTACACCGCAGAGATTCACCCCTGTCAACTGCGCTCGCCGCAGACTGACTCCTGTTAATTGAGCTCCAAAAAGTTTTGCACTATTGAGCCTTGCACCATAAAGGTTGGCCCACTTAAAATTAGCTGCCGTCAGATTCGCGCCCAGCAAGTTAACTAATTGCAAGTCGGCGCTGCACAAATTGGCATTCCACAACACAGCACCCCGCAGGTTGGCGCTAGTTAAAGTTGCGCCGCTTAACTTTACTCTGGGCAATTTTGCTTTTACCAAAAAAGCTCCACTCAAATTAGCTTTTGTCAAATCTGCACCCGAAAGTTGGGTTTCGCCCATTTTGGCAAAAGTCAGATTTGTTCTTTGCATCTGTGCATCTTTGAGTGTTGCTTTGGTGAGAAACGCTCTGCTGAGGTTCGCCCCGGAAAGATTAGCTCGCGAAAGGTTGACTCCGATTAAGATTGCTCCGCTGAGGTCTTTCCCGCTGAGGTCGGCTCCAGTAAAGTCTCTTTCTCCTTTTTCGTAATTGTTGAGCAGTTCACTAACTTCCATAGGGCATCATACCTTCTATGATTGGGGGGTTTCGATCCAGAAATCTTTACTGTTAAGGTTGTTTCAGAAAGGAAACTGTTTTAGCATTTGCCTCAAACGGTATAAATTTCATTAACATCACTTTCTGTTTAAAGGCAATCTCTTAATAAAGATTTTATATCTTCCTCGCGGTAGCGATCGCGCTTTCGGTATTTTTGAATTAAAAGTTAATGTTTCTTGACATAGATACTCGTTGCTTAAGGCTCGACCGTAATTCGCAACTTCAGGCGCAGCGTGCCCTTGAATCCTGCAGGAGGTTGCCAGGAACTCAAGGCCCTCTTGAGAGTCTCTACGGCGTCTGTTGGTTGCAGCGTCGAGGTTTGAGTGTCGATCGCCAATCTGGCAACGTGGCCGTCTTGCACCGATAACTCCCACACCGTTTCACCGCTAACCCCCGCCGGGAGATTAACTGATTGCAGGTATTGAGTCAAAGCCGCCAGTGCCCCGGCATCCAACCCTTCGGCGCTAACTACTTGAAGGCGAGAAGCCAAAGGCTTCGGGGCGGGCAGCTCACCGTAACCGGGCTGCCGCGGCATAGCAGGAGCTGGACTTATCGGCGCCAAGTTGCGATTCGAGGTAACGCTGCGAGTGCCGCCTCTAGTTGGCTCTGCCCCCTCCGACTCGAAAATACCTTCATAGCTGACACCCTGCGGCAATTCCACAGGCACTTGCACCCTACGACGAGATCCATCAGGTTCGACTCGCACTTCTTCGCTCACAGCCACAAAAGCCGTGTATTCCGACAGCAAGCGATAAGTCAGAGCAGTATTAGTCACAGCTTCCACCAGAGATTTAGTCTCACCACCAAACATTTGATTCATTAAATCTTTAATGCGCGATCGCCCCCAAAGTTGAGCTACCGCCGGATTGCCAAAATCCGTAGCCGTTGCTGCGACTGAAGTTGACTCCCGCTGTCGCCCGCCGACGGATTGAGCAAAATTAACAGGTAAAACTTGCTCGTAAGCTTTGCCGCCCGCAAGAGTGCCGCGGATGCGAAGTTGGCCGGAGGCTCGATCGGTCTTTTTGCCAAACAAAACCAGCGGCTGACTCGCAAACAAGTCTGGGGGCGCGATCGGATAAATCTGCGGTTTTTCCCCCATGCCTTCCCAACTAATTTGAATATTAGTCAATACCGGACTATTAATTTCCCGAAAAAACTTTTCTGCCGCTTCTGCCGACGGTTCATCTTGACGAATTACCTGAGAAGTGCCTCTTCCCACTTCCGCCAAACGGTTAATCAAAAACCGATTCACCGAACCGCCGACACCAAAACTATAAAGTCGATTTCCCGGTTTCAGACTCCGCTGAACCAGAGCCAGCACTTCATTTTCATTACCAATGTAACCGTCAGTAACTAATACAATACTCCGCAGCCTTCCCGTTACAGCCGCCGGAAAATTCATCACTGTTTGAATGCCGTTAAGCAATTCACTGCCACCGTTAGCCTGCAACTTTTCGATATAATTAATTGCTTTTTGTCGATTTTCGGTAGTATTTGCTAAAGGAGTTGTTGAAAGCGCTGTCGCAGTATTGGCAAAATCAATAATAGTAAAAGTATCGTTGGGATTCAGCCCTTGAATGAAGCGGCGCATCAACTCCTTAGATTTTGCCAGCGGTTCGCCCTGTTGAGAACCAGAAGTATCCATCAGAAACACGACATCTTTGGGTACAATTTCATTAGTTTTGTAGTTTAAAGCCGGAATCAGATAAGTAGCAAAATGACCGCCCCGCTTGTCCGATTGAGTCAAAATAGTTGCCCGAGTATTTTCGCCCGCGACTCGATAGCGCAAAATTAAATCTTTATTGGGAATTGTGTCTGAATTGGCTAATTGGACTTGTACAATATTGCCGCTGCGGTCAGTTGTAATTTGATGGGAAGTAGAGCGGACATCGCCGATCGCAACTCCGGCATCTATTTCTACCGAAACAGCTATATTGTGACCCGATCGCCTTCCTGGAGGCAAAACAGGCGGGTTAATGCGATCTGCAGCAGAACTATAGCCCCCCCTTGCTAAGGGGGGGTTGGGGGGGATCGTATTTCCCGAAATATAGCGCGGCCCTACCACCATGGGAAACACAAATTCGTAATCGCCGCCGGCAAACTTGAGACTTTCCGTGTAGCGAATCGTAACTTCAATTTTTTCTCCCGGTTTGATATTAGCGAGAGACTGAGTAAAAATATTGTCACGTTCTTGTTCCAACAAACCAGCAGTCCGGCCTTGCTTTCTGGCTTGTTCGTAAATTTCCAAAGCTTCCTCGCGCAGTTTGATATCAGCTTTAATAGTTCGTGAGCCTATTTTAATTTCCATATCGTCCACCGCCGCTTCGTCGGGCAAAGGAAATATATAAACAGCTTCTATAGATTCAGGAAAAGGATTTTCAAACTTCTGAACAACTTCGACGCGGGAGATATTGCCAGCTATTTTCGCTTTAACTTCAGTCTGCTTGAGAGGAAAGACTTGTTCTGAGGTCATATTGGGAGTTTTGACGAACAAACCGCCGACTGGACAGCGAGTTTCGGGCGATCGTCCGCCATTGCAATTAACATCGTTACTAGCGAGGATTTTCGGCGACACAGAGGAATAATTTTGTCCAGGAGCCTTTGCCTGCGCCGTATTTGGAGCGAGCCACGCGCCACACTCGATGGCTGCGAGCAATGCCATACCAGTAGAAAGCAACCGTTGAGGGGATAGAACGCAGACAAACTTCATAGCTGTTTTTTTTAGCAGACTTGAGGTGCTTTATTTACCATGACTTTACGCTTCGCGAAACGTTCCTGAGTTAGCTTTCTGGGAAAAATGACTGAGCGCGTAGGGCTGATTGTAGATTGACTCCACAGGCGCTAATGGGGGACTGGAACTTTTGTCTAGACTGCTGTGGGCTTCCATCCGTCTTGGGGTGAGGTCGGTTGGGGCGATCGTCCGCGAACCCAACCTAGAAGATTGTATGATAGTTAAATAATTAAATAACTCTAACCTCAACTTCTCAAGCTATAATAAATTGAAATTGCCATGAATTTTATCAATCCCAAAACCGACTTTGCCTTTAAAAAAATATTCGGGTCTGCTGAGAGTAAGGACATTTTGATTAGTTTCTTAAATGCCATGCTCTACGAAGCACAGCCAGTCATCGAAGATTTAGAAATTATCGATCCCTATTTAGCTCCCAAAATCAAAGGATTCAAAGATACTTACTTGGATGTCAAAGCTAAGATTGATGGCAACAAAACGGTAATTATTGAAATGCAAGTATTGAATGTAGAGTCATTCGAGAAGCGGATTTTATACAATGCCACTAAAGCTTATTCAATGCAGCTAACCACAGGAAGCGGTTACAGCTTGTTAAACCCTGTGATTGCTCTGACCATTACAGATTTTCAAATGTTTGAAGACTTAGAAACAGTGATTTCGCGCTTTGTTTTTAAAGAAAAAAGTTTTTCAACCGACTATCTAGCTGATGAATTTGAACTTGTGTTTGTTGAGTTGCCAAAATTTGACAAGACATTACAGGAGTTAGAAACGCTGACAGATAAGTGGATATATTTCATGAAAACTGCTCAAATTTTACGGTCGGTTCCCGAAGAGTTGGGAAATGTGCCGGAACTGCGGCAGGCTTTTGCAATTGCGAATGAAGCGAATCTCGATCCTGATGAATTGGAAGATTTAGAAAGGCGAGAAATTTTTATTCAAGACCAGCGCGGTGCAATTACCAAAGCTACCAGAATTGGGAGAGAACAAGGCCTCGAACAAGGCCTCGAACAAGGCATCAAACAAGGAAAGTTGGAGTTAGTTGTGCGGCTGTTGGAGCGCCGTGTCGGCCCGTTGTCGTCGGAGATTCAAACTCGCATCAGTCAGTTATCCGCTGAACAATTAGAGAATTTAGGAGAGGCAGTTTTAGATTTGACCAGTGTCTCAGATGTGACAGATCGGTTACAGACATATTTGTGAGGAAGGGAAAAAAGTCTGGGTGAAGGTGGTTTTCTCAGAAGATCGATCGCCCTTGACTGTTCATCAGCCCAAAGCGCACTGATGAACAATCAACCGTTTTGAAATTGGCCCACCAGCTCAAAACCCCTGCAAACCGGCCGATCAAGGTCGTGGGCCACTCGTCCTATCCCCAGCCGTATTTGATAAATGGTCAAACACTGCTGGACAATTTTTGATTTTAGCTCTTAGAGTTGAGTGTTACCTTAACTAGAAACAGAAACATCTAAAGTCGAAAATCCTATGAGCAAATTTGTGTTTGTGACTGGCGGCGTGGTTTCCAGCATCGGCAAGGGTATTGTCGGTGCTTCCTTGGGCCGCCTATTGAAGTCGCGGGACTATTCTGTCTCGATTTTGAAGCTAGATCCGTATATTAACGTTGACCCCGGCACTCTGAGCCCGTTTCAGCACGGAGAAGTTTTCGTGACGGAAGACGGTGCAGAAACTGACCTGGATTTGGGGCACTACGAGCGTTTTACCGATACTTCCATGTCTCGCCTCAATAGCGTCACCACGGGTTCCATTTATCAAGCGGTGATCAACAAAGAACGCCGCGGCGAGTATCAGGGGAGTACGGTGCAGGTGATTCCGCACATCACTAATGAGATTAAAGAGCGAATTCACCGAGTAGCCAAAAATACTAATCCCGATATCGTGATTACGGAAATCGGCGGAACGGTGGGAGATATTGAATCTTTGCCATTTTTGGAGGCAATTCGCCAGTTTCGCAAGGATGTCGGCCGGCAAAATGTTGTGTATATGCACGTCACGCTGATACCTTGGATTCCTTCGGCTGGGGAGATGAAAACTAAACCGACTCAGCATTCGGTGAAGGAATTGCGGTCGATCGGCATTCAACCAGATATTTTAGTCTGTCGGTGCGATCGCCCGCTGTCTTTGGGCATGAAACAGAAATTGTCGGAATTCTGCAACGTCCCGGAAGAATGCGTCATCACATCTCAAGATGCTAAAAGTATCTACGAAGTACCCCTGATGATGGAACAGGAAGGTTTGGCCCAACAAACGCTCAATTTGCTGCAAATGGAACATCGCCAGCCAGATTTGCATCAGTGGCAAACTTTAGTCAACAGGCTTTACAGTCCCAATCACAAAATTGATATTGCTTTAGTTGGCAAATACGTGCGGTTGAATGATGCTTATCTTTCGGTGGTCGAAGCTTTGCGGCACGCAGCAATTGCGATCGGCTGCGACCTAAATTTGCACTGGATTAACTCAGAAGATTTAGAATCGGGAAACCTCGATAATTATCTCAAAGATATCAACGGCATTCTTGTACCGGGAGGTTTTGGGGTTCGGGGAGTGGACGGCAAAATAGCGGCGATCGAATATGCCAAACACCATAAAATACCCTTTTTAGGATTGTGTTTGGGGATGCAGTGTGCTGTGATTGAATGGGCGCGCCACATCGCCAAACTAGAGGATGCCAACAGCGCTGAATTTGACCCGGATACATCAAATCCGGTAATTAATTTATTGCCAGAACAGCAAGATGTAGTCGATTTGGGCGGTACAATGCGACTGGGTTTGTATCCGTGCCGTGTCAACCCAGACACGCTAGCTTTCAAACTTTATCAGAAAGAAGTGATTTACGAGCGGCACCGCCATCGGTACGAATTCAACAACGCCTACCGCAATCTTTTCTTAGAATCAGGTTATGCCGTCTCCGGTACATCTCCAGACGGCCGATTGGTAGAAATGATCGAATTGCCCAACCATCCTTTTTTCATAGCCAGTCAATTTCACCCCGAATTCCAATCTCGACCTAGCACCCCCCACCCATTGTTTCAAGGGTTTATCCAGGCCGCTAGCATCCAGGGAAAGCAGGATGTTTTAGAAGATGAGGGTCGCGACTTGGTGGCCGGGAAAGTTGTCGCAAACTGATCTGATATCATGTGCGATCGATTAGTTCTGATATATTAGATGTCTGTAGGGGCGGTTTAGAATAGACAATATTCAAATCGCCCCGACAATGGACATTACAAAACCCGCCCAACAGACCAATAGGATTTGATAGGGGTCGCACTTATCGGACTAGATATCGGGCAGCATTCTCAACGAGTGAAAGACCTCACCCCCCAACCCCTATACTAGGGCTGGGGGGCTAGTACCGCAAGGGAGAAGGCAGAAGGGAGAAGGCAGAAGGCAGAAGGCAGAAGGTAAAAATCTGATATTTTTACTTAACTTTTTACGGATTTCAAGGGTGATACCAGTTTTCCAAAAGAATGCAACTTTAGGCAACTTCCCAACCCAGATAGTCATCAGTCATGCCCAATGTAAAATCTACAATCTAAAATCTAAAATGGTAGGAGTTGTCAAACTATCCTAAAATACCAGGAAACACAGGTTTGAGGAGGCTTTGTGGCTTATTGGAGCAAAATTACTTATGAGAAAAGTACATACATAATTGACCTTGACACTATTAGTGCTTTTTCTAGCGAACTGGATAACAAGCGTCTCACCTTTTGGCTGCCTAATAGCAGTCAGCCGATTATCCTCAATCCCCAAGGCAATTATGAGGCTTACAAGCAAGTTCTCGATTACCTCAAAAAAACCATCGATCGCAATTCTAGAGGTTCGTGGATTAAAATTCATTATGACCGCAAAGAATTTGCGATCGATATGAGTCGAATTAGCTCTTTTGCTTGCGAACAGAACGGTCGGCTAAGCTTTTGCCTGCCTGACAGCGCAACTAATATTATTATCCTCCGCCAAAACAACCCGGAAACTTATCAAGAAATTCAGGAATACATTAAAAATACGACTGGACAATCTCTGCCATGAAGAAGTCATTAGTCATTGAAGGATGAACGGAGACTATGTTTAGTAACTCCTCACATTCATTTTATTTTTTTAGCTAAAGTGCTTAGATTGCAGCCTCATTTTAGATATTAAAAAAGCGCAGTAAAATGCGCTGCTTTTTTAAATTTTAACTATTGAACAAGCTGCCAAGCTAATTTTGCTGCCCCTACCATGCCTGCTTGATTGCCCAATTCAGCAACCAATAACTGCAAATCTTCGCGAGAAGTCGGCAGAACCCGCCGCTCAATTTCTTCTCGAACCTTCGGCAAGAAAAATTCTGCACCTGCACTAATTCCACCGCCGATAATAATAGCTTCCGGCGTCAAAATATAAATGAGACTTGCCAAACCGATACCCAGATAGCGCCCGTAATTTTGCCAAAATTCTAAAGCTTTGGCATCTCCAGACTTAGCTAAATTTGCTAATTCTAGAGGTTCCAAACCCGTTTCCCGGCGAATTGCTTGCACCGAAACGTACTGTTCTAAAGAACCGCGATTGCCGCTGTTGCATTCCGGGCCGTCGGGATTTATAGTAATCAATCCTAGTTCTCCGGCCGCGCCTTGATGACCTACAAATAGTTTGCCGTCTAGGATAACTGCACCGCCGACTCCTGTACCTAAAGTGATTAAAATTAGGTCTTTAAAGTGCCTGCCTGCGCCCAACCAAGCTTCTCCCAATCCGGCACAGTTGGCATCATTTGCTAACATGGTCGGCAGTCCGGTTTTAGCTTCCACCCAGTCAGCGAGGGGGACGTTATGCCAGTTTTTGAGGTTAATTGCTACTCTGGCTATGCGGCCGGCGGCGTCTGCGGGGCCTGGAGTGCCGATGCCGATCGCACTTACAGCATTTTCGACCGGATTCAGTTGTAAAATAGCATCGGTCATTGTAGCTAAAACGGCTTCTGGCGTTGCCTGTTGAGGAGTTGGAACAGTTAAGGATTGATGACAAATGCCGTCTTCGCCGAATCTGCCGAGTTTAATTGCGGTTCCGCCTAAGTCAATGCCGATTACTTGTGTCATTCGATGTGGGTTTTGGATCAATAATTTGGGACTATTTTTAATAGTATAAACCTCTTGTAGGTGCGCCTCGCATACCTGACAAATTAAGTTGGTACTGAGGACTGAATTCCTCAAACTTCTCTTTTAAATGTATGATAATTCTCCCCGAAAGCGCTCTTTAATTATTAATAGTATCATGTCGATCGCACTACTAGCAACAATTATGGATACCAGCGAGTTCGCCTATTGAATTTCGCCTAACTTACGTTGCGCTACCTCTCGGTTGTGCAAAGCATCGTGGTAGTCTGGTTGGAGAGCAATTGCCTGATTATAAGATGCGATCGCATCTTCAAATCTTCCTAAATTATACTGCTCATTCCCTCGATCGCACCACGCCTCAGCATCTACATTAACTTCCAATTCTTCCTCCGCAGTCTCAGCGCCTCTGCGGTTCACTTCCCCAGAAAAACCCAAACCATCCCCAACAAAAACCGCCTCAATCACCCTCCCCTTTGTATCCTCCTCCTCAACCTCCGGCAGCGGAAACCGTGTCAATATCTCCCGCCCAATTTGCCTCGCCACCTCTGACAATTCCCCGCTGCCAATTCTACCTAACAAAACCAGCCGCTGGGCCAATTCCTGAAGCGATGCCACCGCATCCGTAGCAGCGGTCTCATCATGTTCGCCCTCTAACAATCTTTTCCCAAACCGTCGCAACCAAGCAGCCAATTCACCATCTTTAAGGCGTTTTGCGATTAAGAATCCCGCTACATCGCCTCGACTCCAGCCAGCATTCACCCCTTCCAGGATTTCCATGAATTTCGACTCATATTCCGCGTCAGTTAGGGTTGGGCGGATGGCGGTATTTCGCGGCGGTGGGGTGGGTGGGGTTGGGGTTCCGAACAGCCGCTGAATTAGTCGTTTGAAGAATTGCAGAATTTGGTCGAGCATTTGTGAGGTTGGGAGGGTGGGGTATTTTCTATTTTATAGCAATTATCAAAAATAGATTATATATTGATTGCCGGCGATATCTGTAGGGACACGGCAGTGCCGTGTCCGGGATGGCGACGCACAGCAAACAATCACATGAAGTAGAATTAATCTACTTTAAAAGTGGATAATACAGTTCTCCTGTTGAGTTGATAAAACCGGCCCTATCGCCCGCTAAATCTCCCGTTCCCATAAATACGTCAACTCTCCCCGCGCCTTTGATTGCACCGCCAGTATCTTGATCCAAAACGTACCGATTCACGGCATTTTGTTCGAGTTGCCCCGCCACATTCGGATAAGGGAGTTTTGTACTAATTAATGCTAGTGCACCAGGGGGCATCAAAGCTTTATCGGTGGCGATCGACCTTTCGGCTGTTACTGGCACTCCAATGCTGCCTGTGGCTGGAACTCCGTTAGTATCCCGGAAGAATACAAAGCTTTCATTTTTCGGCAAATATTTGTTCATCTCTGCCGGAAAATTAGTGAAATATTCCTTGAGTTTAGGCAAATTTAACTCTTCTAAAGTAAATTTTCCGTCTTTAACTAATTCTCTTCCAACTCCTGTATAACTGTGACTGGTTTTGCCTGCAAAACCGACGGTCATCACGCTACCATCTGTTAGTTGCAATCTCGCAGAACCTTGGACGTGCACGAGAAATGCTTGGAAGCGATCGCGCAACCAAACTAATTCTAATCCTCGCAGCAATCCTTTACTTGCCTGCAAAGCATCTTCGCCTTCTAATTGCAACCTTGTCGGGTGAGGTTTCGGCCAAGATGCCATGTTTGGTGGCATCCGGTACAGGGGATAACGGTATTCGGAATTAGGCGTGCGAGATGCTGCATAAGTCGGCTCGAAATAACCTGTAAATGCTACTGTTCCTTTGCCATCTTTCCCCGTGGATTTGTAAAATACAAATTCGCGCTTGACCGATTCCTGAAGTTGTGCTGGGGTTGTGGAACTGACAACTAATTGGCGGAATCGATCGAGGGAACGGCGAACTCGATCGCGCGTAACTCCTGCTACTGCATAGCGACTGTAAGCAGTGGCGGCGGCCGATGTATTGAGATAGCGGAGGCTGTGGTCGATCGACCTTAACAGCAATTCTTTATCGCCCGGTTTGCCATTTTCGCCCCAGATTTGAGCGTCAAAGGCGATCGACTCCAATTCACTCGCTTGCAATTGATTTATACTAATTGGTTGCAGCGACGGAACTGCAACTGCGGGCAACGAAAAAGCGATCGCCAAAACGCAACAGGCGATCGCTAATAGCTGATAGCGAAAAATCTTGCTCAATTTCCAATCTTCCCTACTAAATTGATTGTTTTCCTTATTCATCGAATCGTTCGACGCTAGAAGTAAATATCGGTTCTACGCGAATTGCGAGAACGCTGGTAGGCCGAACTACCATGTATTCGCCTTGAATATTTTTGATCGGGACGTTAAGAAATTCTCTTGAATCTTGTTTCGGCACCAGCGTACTGCTGTACCACTTTTGAAAATCTTGCAGCGTTGCGAAACGTACTTCTTCGCGGTGGCCGCCTTCAAGCAGCAGGTGCACGGAATATTCGCTGGGAGTTCTAGGCATAGGAGATAGGAAGAGTTGTTGGAGGACAATCTAAAATCTCAAATCTAAAATTGATGTGGTTGCCATCAAGCAGCAGGTGCACGGAATATTCGCACTTGTGTTCTAGGCATATCTGTATTTTAGATTTTTGATTTTAAGCTTTTGGAACGATTCCATATTTTACCTCTTCCTCGGCGCATTCCCTCATCTAGTAGGTTGGATTGAGGGAGAGGGGGAGAGTGGGAGGGGGGGAGAGTGCGAGAGTTGTTGGAGGAAAATCTCAATCTAAAATCCAAAATCTTAAATCGATTGACGGCGGTCCCGATCTGTGGGTACGCTGTGAAATTAAGGCTGCTTTCCTCAAAGAGGAAGCAGCCCGCGTCGCTCAAAAATCTAGTTGCACTGCCCAAAGCTGCTACCAACAGCAATGGACAGCTAACCGCCAAACTGATAGCAGCAGTCTGGAGGCTAATGGAGAATTTTAACACTCTCTGTATCCGCCCTGCTCTGTGTTAACGTGCGGGGCGGCTGGGTTTTTGGGTTTTCCTAGAAAACCAAAAACCAGGAGACCATATTATGTCACGGGAATTCGTACCTGACCATAACTTGTCCGCGCGTCCAAATGACGACTCAGCAGTATCGGAACAGGAAGTCGTGCGGATAACGGTTGTCGGTTCCCGCGCAGCCGTGTTAGACATCATCCACACCTTGTACCGACTGGGATTTGCCGCCGTCGGGGATTGGAGCCCACCACAGCTAGGTGCAAAGCCCGGACAAGTTATAAGCGTACTCATTCGCCGATTGCGCAAAGCTTAACAATAGGCTGAAATACGCTAGGGACACTCCAAGAACCCATTGGTGTCAACAATCGCCTGAAACCATTGATAAATCTCGCTTTTAACCCAGTCTAGATCCCCCTAAATCCCCCTTAAGAAGGGGGACTTTGAGAAGAATCTTGTCCCCCCCTTCTTAAGGGGGGCTAGGGGGGATCTAGATTTAATACTCAAACAACAGTCTGTGATTGGGTTAGACGTTAAGTTGACACGAAGAAGGGTTCTTGGAGTGTGTCTACAATGATTAATCCGGCGGAATACAGGGATTGTGTATTTTAGAACACGATTTGACCGCAACACTTAAAATAGTCTTGATTTACCGATCGACTGCACCCTTTTCTCATCAATATTTCGGGTTAGCTGGGGGTGTCTGTCAGCCGGAGTTGCGAGGTTGTGCTTCCAAAATGCTGATAATGGTGCACAATTTCAAATTAACAACAAAACTTGCACTATTTTGAGTAAGCTTTGGGGGGAACAGCTTAGAAAGCCTGTTTCTAAGACTGATGCAAAATATCAAATTAATCCTCCACCTTGTCCAATTACTAATTACGAACCTATGCCCCGTCGTCAAGACTTAAAAAAAATTCTTCTCATTGGTTCCGGCCCAATTGTTATCGGTCAAGCGTGCGAATTTGACTATTCAGGAACACAAGCTTGCAAAGCTTTGCGAGAAGAAGGTTTTGAAGTAGTGTTGGTGAATTCCAACCCTGCAACGATTATGACCGATCCGGAAACTGCCGATCGCATTTACATCGAACCTCTAACGCCAGCCATCCTCGAACAAATCATCGCTAAAGAAAGACCTCAAGCAATTTTACCGACAATGGGCGGTCAAACTGCGCTAAATTTAGCAGTTGCCGTCGCTAAAAATGGCGTCTTAGAAAAATACAACGTCGAGTTGATTGGTGCTAAGTTGCCAGCAATTGAAATGGCAGAAGATCGGCTATTATTTAAGGAAGCGATGGCGCGAATTGGGGTCGCAGTTTGCCCTTCGGGAATTGCCAACACTCTAGACGAAGCCAAAGCAATTGGTCACCAAATCGGCAGTTATCCGTTAATTATTCGTCCTGCTTTTACAATGGGCGGCACGGGAGGCGGCATTTCTTACAATCAAGAAGAGTTTGAAGAAATGGCACAAGGCGGGATTGATGCCAGTCCAGTATCGCAAATTTTGATCGAACAATCTTTGATTGGTTGGAAAGAGTACGAACTCGAAGTAATGCGGGATTTGGCAGATAATGTGGTGATTATTTGTTCTATCGAGAATCTCGACCCGATGGGCGTCCACACCGGCGATTCTATCACCGTCGCCCCGGCGCAAACTCTCACAGACAAAGAATATCAGCGCCTGCGGGATGCTTCGGTGAAAATTATCCGCGAAATCGGAGTTGAAACCGGCGGTTCCAATATTCAATTTGCCGTCAATCCTGTCAACGGAGATTTCATCGTTATTGAAATGAATCCTCGGGTTTCCCGTTCCTCCGCCTTGGCCTCGAAAGCAACTGGTTTCCCCATTGCAAAAATGGCGGCAAAATTAGCGGTAGGTTACAGCCTAGACGAAATTTCCAACGATATTACCAAGAAAACTCCGGCGTCTTTTGAACCGACAATTGACTACGTGGTGACGAAGATTCCCCGATTTGCCTTTGAAAAGTTCCCCGGTTCAGAACCAACTTTGACAACGCAAATGAAGTCTGTTGGCGAGGTAATGGCGATCGGGCGCAGCTTCAATGAATCCTTCCAAAAAGCCCTGCGGGGATTGGAAACAGGCCGCGCAGGTTTCGGGTGCGACAAACCGGAAAAGTTGCCGAGTTTGGAACAAATTCGCGCCGGATTGCGGACGCCAAATCCCGATCGCATTTTTACAGTTCGCCACGCGATGATGATGGGAATGTCGGTGGAAGATATCTTCGAGTTCACAGCAATCGACCCTTGGTTTTTGGATAAAATGCAGGAATTGCTGGAAACTGAGAAGTTCTTGAAACGAACGCGGTTGGAACAGTTGACAAAAGAGACAATGTTTGAAGTAAAGCAGTCGGGTTTTAGCGATCGCCAAATTGCTTACGCCACCAAAACATCGGAAGATCAAGTCCGCGCTTACCGCAAACAGTTAGGCGTAATTCCGGTTTACAAAACAGTCGATACCTGTGCCGCTGAATTTGAAGCGTTTACACCGTATTATTATTCCACCTACGAAGCGGGAGCGGCAATTTGGGAATTGGGCGATGAAGAAAAGAAAGTTTCGCCTGTAGGTCACAGTCTCGCGCCGGAGTCGGAAGTTTTGCCTTCTACCAAACGAAAAGTGATGATTTTAGGTGGCGGGCCGAACCGGATCGGACAGGGAATTGAGTTTGATTACTGCTGCTGTCACGCTTCTTATTCCCTAGGAGAAGACGGCTTTGAGACAATTATGGTCAACTCGAACCCGGAGACGGTTTCGACGGATTATGATACGAGCGATCGCCTGTATTTTGAACCGCTAACAAAAGAAGATGTTCTCAACATCATCGAAGCCGAAAATCCAGAGGGAATAATTATTCAATTTGGCGGACAAACCCCGCTGAAGTTGGCGCTTCCTTTACAAAAAGCTCTCGAAAATCACCCCGATGTACAAACAAAAATCTGGGGAACTTCGCCGGATTCAATTGATACTGCTGAAGACAGGGAGCGATTTGAAAAGATTCTGCGGGAATTGGATATTCAGCAAGCTGCTAACGGTTTGGCGCGCAGTTTTGAGGATGCTTTAATAGTAGCTCAGCGGATCGGTTATCCGGTAGTGGTGCGGCCAAGTTACGTGTTAGGTGGGCGAGCCATGGAAATTGTTTATTCCGATACGGAATTGGAACGTTACATGACCTATGCCGTGCTAGTAGAACCCGATCATCCGATTTTAATTGATAAGTTCTTGGAGAACGCGATCGAAGTTGATGTAGATGCGATCGCCGATGCAACTGGCAATGTGACTATTGGCGGTATTATGGAGCACATCGAGGAAGCGGGAATCCACTCCGGCGACTCTGCTTGTTCTATCCCTTACCAAACGCTTTCTGACGCAGCTTTGGCAACAATCCGCCGCTGGACTGTAGAATTAGCAAAATCCCTGAAAGTAATCGGGTTGATGAATATTCAATTTGCTGTTCAAGGGGAACAAGTTTTCATTTTGGAAGCTAATCCGCGAGCTTCTCGAACAGTACCTTTTGTCTCCAAGGCGATCGGAGTTCCCTTAGCAAAAATAGCCTCGCGAGTCATGTCTGGTAAAACTCTAGAAGCTTTGGGTTTTACTGAAGAGATTATACCCACTCATGTTTCGGTAAAAGAAGCTGTATTGCCCTTTGCTAAGTTCCCAGGAACTGATACCTTGTTAGGGCCAGAAATGCGATCGACCGGCGAAGTCATGGGAATTGACACCGATTTTGGCAAAGCCTTTGCCAAAGCTCAATTAGGTACTGGACAAATGATGCCGCTGTTGGGAACTGTGCTGGTTTCGATGCGCGATCGGGACAAACTAGCAGTTGTACCCGTTGTCAAGGAATTCTTAGAATTGGGTTTCAGAGTAGTCGCAACTCACGGAACACGCAAAGTTTTGCAAGAGCAAGGTTTACAGGTAGATTTGGAATTGAAACTGCACGAAGGGCGGCCTAATTTGTTGGATTCGATCAAGAATGAGAAAATTCAACTAATTATCACCACGCCTTCCGGCGAAGAATCCCGCGCCGACGGCATCTTTATCCGCCGCACAGCTTTGACTTACAAAATCCCGATTATTACCACAATAGCCGGTGCCAAAGCGACAGCAGCGGGAATTCGATCGCTCAAATCCCACCCGATGGAAGTAAAAGCAATTCAAGACTATTACCCGCAAACCTAGACTGCGAAACACTCAAAGGTAGGGTGTGCACCGCGCACCTTACCCACAACATAGGGTGCACACCACCAAAACCTAAACGTAGGGTGTGCACCACCAAAACCTAATCTGCATCGGAATCCCAAACTCCGCTAGACAGCATTAACCTCGGCCAAACTAACAAGAAAAAACCCATCCAAGCTAATAAAGGAATCGCGACTAAAACAGTTATCCAAACAGTTTTCAATAAAAACCAACTACCGCTAATCAGGCTAGTACCAGTTAAAAGAATCGACCAAGGCTGACACCACCAAGGTTTGTAACTCCAAGGACTAATAGCTTTTTGATCGGAAAGTTTTTTTTCAGAAACAGATTTCATATTTTCAGTGATTTTTTATGTAGAATAGTCTGGCTAGCTGGATTAACGGAAGTTAAACATTCATCACCTCTTCTGCTGTCAGCGTTAATTCGGAAAAAGTCCGGGACACAATTCGTTCGCTGCCTTTAAACGCGCTTCTTTGATAGTTGCCCTCTGCATCCAAAAGGTGGACAAATACAGTTGGTACTTTGGGATTTCCCAGAAATTCCCTGCTGCCAATTGCTAAATAATCAACAATCCAATACTCAGGAACTCCGAGGCGCCGATACTCGTCCAATTTGTCTATATCATCGTCCTCCCAATTTGTTGATGTTACTTCCACTGCCAGTTGAATTGGTTCCCGCAATGCAGCATAAGCCGAACGGTTCGATCGCCACAAATCGCGATCGATTACGCTGACATCAGGTCTCCGCCCTTGTTCGATGCCGGCTTTACTTACAGTTCTGATAACGGCGGTATTGTTGACTACATAATTTAAACTTAGCCGTTTAACTTGATCTTTAAATGAGTCAGACGTAAAATCAGCAATATCATCATGATTTCTTGTCGCATTCATCTCTACAATTTCTCTATTTACCAGTTCATAGCGTCCATCTTCTGGACATTCTACAAGGAATTGGTCAAAGGTTAATTTCTGTGTAACTGTTGCAATCATAAGATTTATCCTTATTTTGCAGTAATACTATTAGTCTATATTACCACAGGCAGGAAGAAATTTATTTTTTTGACGGCAGACATCCTATTCTCAAATCTAAAATATACAATCAAAAATCAAAAATCGATTCAGGTAAATGGTAAAATGCGATCGCCCTAGCAATTTGCACTTAATTTTGTTACTGACTTGATACAGTAAAGTAACAAACCTAGAAATCGAGCCACTCCCAGGTCAACCCCGAACCATGAGACTAGACGAAGCCGTAGAATTTGCCGAAAACCCAGAGCCGCGCTGTCCCTGCGTCCTCCTGCTGGACACCTCCGGCTCCATGCAAGGCGCACCCATAGATGCCTTGAATGAGGGGCTGGAAATTTTTAGGAATGACCTAATTAAAGACGAACTAGCTAAAAAGCGAGTCGAAGTCGCGATTATTTCATTTGACAATCATATCAAGGTCGTGCAAGACTTCGTGACCGCCGACCAGTTCGAGACGCCACTGCTGACAGCTCAAGGACAAACCCACATGGGCGCAGGGATTCAGCTAGCATTAGATACCATTGCGGCCCGCAAATCCGAATACCGCAACAACGGCATTACCTACTACCGCCCGTGGGTATTTATGATTACCGACGGCGAACCTCAAGGTGAATCAGACGATGTTGTGGAAATAGCAGCACAGCGGATTAAAGAGGAAGAAATTAATAAGCGCGTGGCATTTTTTGCAGTCGGAGTGGAAGGTGCTAATATCACCCGTCTGGCGCAAATTGTCGAGCGCACGCCTGTAAAATTGAGAGGACTAGACTTTAGAGAGATGTTCATCTGGCTTTCGGCTAGTATGCAGAGAGTTTCTCACTCAAAAATTGATGAACAAGTAGCATTGCCACCACCCGGATGGGGAACTGTTTAGGTATTAGTCATTGCTCATTGATCATTGGTCATTAGTAAGTGACCAGCGGTAAGTGCGGTGTGCATAGCCCTACATAGTTAGTAAGGTGTGGTGTGCATCGCCCTACCTAATTAGGGATAAATAAACCCGTCCAGACTTTGCATAGTTGTGAATTTACGAAGTTTTGAGTTAAAGAGTTATTAATGCAGAATTCATCCTTTAATTGGCAAGTTGTAGCGGCATCGGTGATAGGTACGAGCCACGAAAAAAGATCGCAGCCTTGTCAAGATGCCCACTGCTGGCGTCTCTTGCCAAACGGTGTTTTAGCGGCAGCGGTTGCCGATGGTGCGGGCTCCGCAGCACTCGCAGAAGTTGGGGCAAAAATTGCTGTGGAAGCGGTTGTTGAAACGATTTGCCAGCAACAGGAAAGGCTGCCTCAAAATGACGACGAGTGGCAGGTATTCTTGACAGCATCACTGCAAGTTGCGCGGGCGCAGGTGGAAGCAGAAGCGACATTGCGGGAAGTGGCTGCGAGAGATTTAGCCTGCACTTTAATTGCGGTTGTTGCTACGCCGGAATTAATCGCAGTTGCTCAAATCGGCGACGGTGCGGCGGTAGCAGGTGATAGTGCCGGAAATGCGATCGCCCTGACTGTACCTCCCTGCGGCGAATACATCAACGAAACTATTTTTTTGATTTCGCCGAATGCGATAGAAACAGCGCAATTTCAGGTACTTCGGGAAAAACTGCGGCACTTAGCCGTATTTTCCGACGGCTTACAAATGCTAGCGCTCAAAATCCCAGAAGGCACGCCACATGGGCCGTTTTTTGCGCCTTTGTTTCGGTTTTCTGGGGAGTGGAAAGAAGAGGAAGATGCGAAACAGCAGTTAGAGTCATTTTTGCGATCGCCCCGTGTTTCCGAACGTACCGATGATGACTTAACATTATTGTTAGCAACTTTTTCGAGCAATGTTTAGTCTGTTCAACTCCACTTACAAAAAGCGGATAAAAAAGTATGACAGATCCACGAATTAGTGCCAGAAGCTTGTTGCGAGAAACATTTGCTACTACGGGGCCTATATACGCTCCCCTGTTGATAATCAACTCTCCCAGTTTGATATTTGCCACGCTCAATAGTTTGGGCAAGCTAGGTTCAGCAGGTGTTGCTTTCAATATTATCTACTGGTTAGTGGCAATTCCTTTGTTGTCGGGAGCCATGATTTTCTACACTTACCGAAGTTTGACAAAAAATCCCGTAACTGTGGGTCAGGCTTTCAATCAAGCAAACAGAAGATTACTGCAACTCATTGGGGCTTATATTATGTGTTTGCTGCTGGTGCTTGCTGGCTGCATTGCACTAATAATTCCCGGTCTTTATGTATCATATCGCTTAATGTTTTCATTTTATGCTACCGTCATTGATAACTCTTCGGCGCTGGACAGTATTAGTAGCAGTTGGGAATTAACAAAAGGGCGCTGGTGGTTAGTATTTCGATCGTATTTTCTGATAGTTTTGGTGGCTTTTGTGCCAATAGTTTTGATTCTCATATTAATCAGTTCGACGGGAAATTTGCTAGCATCTCAGCTTGTGGGTAATGTACTCGGATTGTTAGCCGCACCGTTGATGAATGTTTATTTGGTTTTATTGTACCTGCGCCTGCGGGAATCGGCAGCAACTATTAAATAGACATCTCCTAAAAATCAAGTCAAGGGCTGTCAGGATACCTACCCACAAAAATTGTTAGCGCTGTCTCGCGAGCGGTGAAAATTTGGCGCGGTTCTATAATAAAATCGAGGTGTCAACAATTCTTCTTTAGTTTGTACAGTAGGTCGTCATTTGCAAGCACAAGAGATTAAGGATAAGCTCAACTCCCTAATTAGCGACGCAGATCTAATAGATCCGAGTTTGGCGAGAAGATTGGATGAAATCAATCGCTGGGTGAAAGATGTTAAACCCGGTTCGCTAACGGCTAAAAAATTTGTGATGGCTTTTTTGCTGCAGCTTATCCGAGATTCTCAGGTTTGGCTGGCAGTTCAATCTCTACCTTCGGAAAGAGAACAGCAAGCCGCGTTTGAGTTAATGACTCCGGGGGAAAGGTATTGGTACAGCTATCTATTTCCTAAATGGCTGAGCGAAAACGATCGCAAATTTTATATCTGGAAACAAAAACTCAAGGCCGGCAAATTCGATCCGGGTGATGATATCGTGATTCGTGCGATCGCAGCACGAATTGTCGATCGCCAAGGCACTGTTTTGTATCGATATGTTGCAGATCTTTCTATGGCAACCGATTCGATCGTTAGCAGCCGCCAACAGCAGCCCCTCTGCATTCAAGTCACAACTCTTTCGGATGAATTCTCTGAACAAAAATATCAGAATTGGCAACAAACTCTTCAAGATTGGGGGATTGACAGAGGATTATTTTTAAGTTATGATAAAAACGATGCAAATTTCCTGAATCAGTTAGTTAACATTGCATTATATAATAGTGATAATTTGCCCGCAGGTCGTTACCTCAAGTTCCCGTAAATCAAGCATATCTGCTGCTGAGAATAGTTCGACTGCTAAAAACTTGGTGAAAAAAAAATTTGACTAACTCACATATTGCACAATTTTCGACAAAGCCAAAAACCTAACCCCCAGCCTGCTTCTGGAAAAGGGAAAACAGACCAAGCTTTTTCCTCTCCTTTTCTGTCTCCGGGAGGGGTTTGCCAGACACTGGCAAGAGGTGCTTGATACGAAGGCTAAGCAATGGGAACATTTACCGCAGCAATAAATCGGGTGAAATAACTAGCAACTCGGCCTAAATTGAATTGAGATTTGATTTAATTGCGGTGAAATTGTTGGAAATAAAATCTAATTACATCAAAATCAAATACTATGACAGTACAAGGTACACATACCGTTGAAAATAACTTGCAAAAAGTCTGGGAAGAACTGGAAGCAGCCAGAAAAATGCAGGATGAATGGATGAATTACGGGGTAGATTTTGTAGATTTGTATGTGGAAGATGCGGGCGGTGATTGGTTGGAAAAGTGGGGTAAATGTGAAGAAGAATTAGAGCGAATTAAACATAATGTAGATATTGAAGCAGTCAAAGCAGCGATCGACATTCCCAGCTTTCAGCAGACAAAACTGCTGGAAATTGCCTTAAATTGCCGTTATTCTACCAGCTATTACTCCGATCGCCCGGAGGAGTCTCCCGCTTGGCAAGAGGTTAAGTACAAACGGCTGTCACTCTTAGGGGGAGCGATTTTCGGTGCGGTTATTAGCGATTACCTGTACCGCGAATATCCACAACTCGATCCCAATGCTATCTCAACCTTAAAACCTCGTTTTGCAGAACCCAAAAGACTTGCGGATTTTGCACAAAAACTGAAATTAAACGAACTCAGTTGGGGCGTATGGAATGATAAAGAAACAGAAGAAAGGGAGTACAATAGAGTTTTTTCTGAGACTTGTGAAGCTTTGTTTGGTGCGATTTACTTGGAGTTTGATCGCGATTTTTTCCGTGGGGGAAACTGGCTGATTCAGCACTTGATTGAACCAAATGTTGGGCAGCATGGGGATCTAACTGGGCGGCGACAAATAGGGCCCGAAAACGAGGTGAAACGCCGGGAAATCCTGGGTGCGGATATTCTAGATGCGATCGCGATCGACTATTTGTACAACCGCTTTCCCGAACGCAACGCCAGCCAGCTAACTCGCTGGAAAAATATGTTAGTGATCAAAGAGATTTTTCCCAAAGACTTTAAGGCTAAATTAGGCAGTCATTACCTAGAGTTGGAAAGCAATTTCTCGCGTACCCGCGACTGGTTGGTAGATAACTTTATCAAAACCGCAGTTGACGAACTGCTAGAGGAAAGCGAAACTCAACCAGAATATGTGATTGACAGTGCGAACCCGGAATCGCTGCCAGAATTGGTCAGCCGGATTACAGATAAAAAGTGGAAAAATGAATTTGTGAGAGTTGTCAGCATTTTGCAACCTGCTGACGAACTTTTGCTGCTGATGCAACAAAAATTAGACAGTATGGTGGCTAAAGATGAAACTTTGCAGCAGTTGCTAAGCTGGGCACATCACAAGTCTCAGTTAGTGCAAAGGAATTTAAAACCGGCGGAAATTCGCGCTTTTTATGTTGCCTTAGTTTGCGTGCTCGATTTGGCTTTGACTCGTGTCCTCGATCCGAGTCTGAAGTTTGATATATCGAAAGCTCGCCAGTTGCGGAATTGTTTGGGAAAGGCTGGAAAAAATGTAGAATTTGCGGAGGTTAATGAGTCTCTGAAATTGGCTTTTGATAATGAGGATGTGGCGAGTATCTTGGTTGGCATTTGGGCGCTGGATATTGAACCAGAACTTAAACAATTGCTGGCACAATTTCAGACTGAGATGCCAGATTTGCAAAACTGGAAAAAGTGGCGCAAAGAGTGCGGTTGCACTTGGCTGGCAAAATTCAAAACTGCGATCGGCTACAATTTATATTTGGGCCCCCAACAGAAAACTTTGTTGCAACAGTATTACTATGCCCACAACTTGCTGGTGGAATGCCTCAACAGCGATAATTGTCAGGTGACACCGGCGGTCAGACAAAAAATTGAGGATAAAATGTTGTTATTGTCGGTGGATTTGAAGCTGGTTCATATTTAATTTGGATAGCGCGGAGGGGCGGGACGCCCATCCCACTAATGGATGGACGGGCGGGACGCCCATCCCACTAACAGCAACAGGGCTTACCCACTCCTACCCAAGAAATCGGGTTTTTTACCGAATCTGCGGGCTGCAATGCGTCTTTGGGTGAAAAACTCGGTCTCTCCTCACCCGTGTCTAAGTCATAAGAAGGGTAAGATTTAATGGGCAAGTCAAATTTATTAAGTGATGGCTTCCAAATCCTGTATCCCATAACGGAATTCTATGCAGTTGCAGCGCCAATTTAGCGGACAACTGATTGCGATCGACACCAAAACCGCGATCGCCAGTGGGGGTGAAGGTCGCATCTACCCGATCGCCCAAGACTCGTCCCTTGTAGCAAAAATCTACCACAAACCGACAGACGAAGACGGCGACAAACTCACAGTCATGTTCAGTATGCCGCCGGATGCGCCGATCGCGGAACCCGGGCACGCTTCTATTGCTTGGCCGATCGATTTGCTGCATACTGTCGGCGGGCGAGAAAAAATCGTTGGTTTTGTGATGCCGCGCGTCAACAAGGTGATGCCGGTACACACTTTTTACACTCCCAAAACCAGGCGCGAACAAAAACCCTTATTTAGCTATCTTTACCTCCACCGTACCGCCAGAAATCTCGCCTCGGCTGTAAATGCCCTCCACGTCAGGGGTTACGTCATCGGCGACGTAAACGAGTCGAACATTCTCGTGACGGATACGGCGTTGGTAACGCTGGTAGACACGGATTCGTTTCAAGTCCGTGATCCTTATACGGGTTACGTTTATCGGTGTCCCGTGGGGAAACCGGAGTTTACGCCGCCGGAGTTGCAGGGGCAGACTTTCCGCGATATTGATCGATCTCCAGAGCACGATTTGTTCGGTTTAGCGGTATTAATTTTTCAATTGCTGATGGAAGGTACGCATCCGTTTTCGGGAGTTTATCTCGGTAGCGATGAACCACCGTCTTTGGAAGCGAGAATTCGATCGGGCCATTTCCCTACAGGCACGAAACGGATTCCCTACCGCCCGATGCCCGCGGCGCCTCCTTTTGAGATGCTGCATCCCCGGCTGCGGCAACTGTTTATCCGCTGTTTTGAGGAAGGACACGGCAATCCTTCCGCGCGCCCGGATGCGAAAACTTGGGTGAATGCGATTCGGGAAGCCGAAGATGCTTTAGTTACTTGCAGCAGAAATAGTCAGCATAAATACGGAAATCATCTCAGTCGGTGCCCTTGGTGCGATCGGGCAAAACTCCTGAAAGGGCGCGATCCGTTTCCTTCGCGGCAAGCAATCAGCAACGGATTGCACTTGCAGCCTGCAAAAATCAAGCGTAAAAAGCCCCAGTCACCGCCTGTCGTGGCCCAGCCCGCAGTGCGTCGGCAACAGCCTTCCACGGGGCTGTCACGCCCCATGGGCCAGTACGCAGTGCCGTTGCTACCGATGCCGATGTCTTCTCGGAGTCGGACTCCTGCGCCTCAGCTTCCCGTGGGCAAGTTTGAGCGCATTTTTCAGGATGCTGCTTGGGGAGGTGTTTGGGGTAGTTTGTGTTTGGCGGCGATCGGGGGGATTTATTCGGCAATAGCTGAGGGCGGCAGTGCTATTTTGGGGGCGATTTTTGTTGGTTCGATTTGGGGCTGTTTTTTTGGGGTGATGTGGGGGGTTTTTACTTTGCCGCCGAATCAGATTTGGCGGAAGTGGGGCGGAGTTTTGGTGGGGGCGTCTTGGGGGGCTTTTTTGTTGGCGGCGATCGGCGGTGCGGTGTTTGGCGCGATTAATAGCACTCCGGGGATCGGGGAGAGGATTTTGGCTGGGGCGGGGGTTGGTGCTCTCTGGGGCTGTGTTTGGGCAACTTTTCAGCCTCCTCTGGCGCTGCCGATGGGGAGGGTTTGGGGCCGACGGGGAGGGTATTTGGGGGCGGTCTGGGGCTCGTTTGTGGGGACTCTGGCTGGTGTTTTTTTGGGGGCTGGGCTGGTGGTTTGGCAACAATACGGTGTCCAGATGCGGCCGGTGGATGAGTTTGCGGGTTTGCTGCTGGGTGTGGCGATCGTGGCGGCTGGTGTGGGTTCTGTTGGGGGTGTGGTTTCTGGGGGTGTGTTGGGTTTTTGCGGGTTTGCGCCGAAGTTGCCGATTTCGTTTCAGCCTTCGGGTGTCAATGGTGGGAGTTTGGGGGCGATTTGGGGCAGTTTTTTGGGTACTTTTGCGGGTACTGTGTTGGGGGCGGTGGTGTCTGCGATGTTTCCGGCTGTTAGCGCTGGGGTGCCGGTGGAGTTGGGGCCTGTGGCGGGGGCGATCGTGGGGGCTGGTTTGGGGGCGATTTGGGGGGTGGTTTCGGGTACTGTTTGGGGGGCTTTGGGCAAGTGGTGATCGGGTTGATGTCTGTTTTTGGGTGGAAAATGCGTCTATGCGTAGGTGTAAAAATCGAGGGGTGAATTTTGGGGGCTATAATGTATATGCTCTAACGGTTAGAGGCAGTTCAAGCAATAAAATGCTAGACGCAATCGCTGAAATCAATGCAGGATAAGAGTTTGAGGGCGGTATGAAAATTGGGGTATTGACAAGTCGAAGGCTGAAATGGTACTTTTGTTTTATGCAGACGCAAATGAACCTTGAAAACCAAATACAGCAAAGCTTCTGGAACGGGCGGCCGCAATTAACCTAACTCCCTATCAGGGATTGAAACTGCATGGTGCGCCTAGAACAAGAAATAGCCATCGGGGCCGCAATTAACCTAACTCCCTATCAGGGATTGAAACTGTTCCGAGGCTGAAATCCATTTTTTGACCTCGGCCGCAATTAACCTAACTCCCTATCAGGGATTGAAACAATGTTTTGCTTAATCTCCAAGGCATTCTGTCACCTCAGCCGCAATTAACCTAACTCCCTATCAGGGATTGAAACATTTTGTTGAGAATGACTTTCCAACTCTTCAGAAAGCCGCAATTAACCTAACTCCCTATCAGGGATTGAAACGATTGTAATTATTCACACTGAGAGAAGCAATATGAGCCGCAATTAACCTAACTCCCTATCAGGGATTGAAACGGGGACGGTACATTAAAAGGGTGGGAAGCGAGAAACGCCGCAATTAACCTAACTCCCTATCAGGGATTGAAACTATGACAATTCCTCCTTGTCCCGCAGGCAAGGAAAGCCGCAATTAACCTAACTCCCTATCAGGGATTGAAACATGAAGGAAAACAAACTCCGCATGACCCCTCCCGAGCCGCAATTAACCTAACTCCCTATCAGGGATTGAAACTTAACAACTTACTGGCCGTTTATCGGTACATTAGCGCCCGCCGCAATTAACCTAACTCCCTATCAGGGATTGAAACAGCTGACTTGACTGGAGATACCGCCAAACAAGAGCCGCAATTAACCTAACTCCCTATCAGGGATTGAAACCAGAGATGGAGTTGCTGGATGCCAAAGACCGATCAACGCCGCAATTAACCTAACTCCCTATCAGGGATTGAAACTAACGATCCGCCAGCAATCATGTGAGAGTTATAGCCGCAATTAACCTAACTCCCTATCAGGGATTGAAACCAAAGCTAGAGTTCCCTTAAGGCAATCAGCATGATGCCGCAATTAACCTAACTCCCTATCAGGGATTGAAACATATCTAATATTAGTAAACATACAAGTGATTACGCCGCAATTAACCTAACTCCCTATCAGGGATTGAAACACAATTCATACAAGATACTTCATATCCTGCATCTAGGCCGCAATTAACCTAACTCCCTATCAGGGATTGAAACATATATAAATTTCTTATAGAATAGAGGGTTGGTGATAAGGCCGCAATTAACCTAACTCCCTATCAGGGATTGAAACGTTAAAGCTCCACCACTAGAATTAAAATCTTCGCCGCAATTAACCTAACTCCCTATCAGGGATTGAAACTCCAGCCTTACACTTTTCCAGAAAGAAATATTACTTGCCGCAATTAACCTAACTCCCTATCAGGGATTGAAACAGATAAACAAGTATATGAAAATCAAAAGTCTAGATTAGGCCGCAATTAACCTAACTCCCTATCAGGGATTGAAACATCAAATTGAGAAGTAGTTTCTGATGAATCGACAATGCCGCAATTAACCTAACTCCCTATCAGGGATTGAAACTTGTTTTTCCCACACTTCTTGCTGATATTGAAGTATTGCCGCAATTAACCTAACTCCCTATCAGGGATTGAAACTCATTCCAGCAACAGTATAAATTGTTATTTTTCCACGCCGCAATTAACCTAACTCCCTATCAGGGATTGAAACACCTTCTCCTCCCTAGTGAGAAAAATTACTCGACGCCGCAATTAACCTAACTCCCTATCAGGGATTGAAACCGCAGTTCATCCAACCTACGAAAAGATTCCCTAACCGCCGCAATTAACCTAACTCCCTATCAGGGATTGAAACTTGCAACTTGGTGCTGACGGCGAAACTGACACCGCCGCAATTAACCTAACTCCCTATCAGGGATTGAAACCTATCGAATTTAAGCAACAGTTGCTAACAGAATTGAGAGCCGCAATTAACCTAACTCCCTATCAGGGATTGAAACAACCACTACGACACCAACCTTAATTATCAAAGATTAGCCGCAATTAACCTAACTCCCTATCAGGGATTGAAACAAATGGAGGAAGGATATTTTCAGAATGACAAATGCCGCAATTAACCTAACTCCCTATCAGGGATTGAAACTATGAGCAATACGAATTTGACAAAGTAGAGGCGATTGCCGCAATTAACCTAACTCCCTATCAGGGATTGAAACTCAGTACCTCCACCTTTCTGCTTGCACCCCAGGAAAAGCCGCAATTAACCTAAGTCCCTATCAGGGATTGAAACAAATAAATTGGGTGCGGATCTGCCGCGCTAGTGTGCCCAGCGAGCCGCAATTAACCTAACTCCCTATCAGGGATTGAAACCTACATACGCCCCCATATCCCCCACACCGGTTGCGCCGCAATTAACCTAACTCCCTATCAGGGATTGAAACTCGACCCATCAGATTTCTATTATGAAGAACCGAGCCGCAATTAACCTAACTCCCTATCAGGGATTGAAACCATGCTCAACTAGCGGAAACTTCTCAGAAAACACGCCGCAATTAACCTAACTCCCTATCAGGGATTGAAACTGCGATCGGCAGGGGAGACGTTGGCATCTTTTTTGAGCCGCAATTAACCTAACTCCCTATCAGGGATTGAAACTTTGGAATCCGAGGCTGCTATCTCTCGGTGGTTTGGGTGGGCCGCAATTAACCTAACTCCCTATCAGGGATTGAAACACGCAAAACCTGATCGAGAATTACGATTATTTGAGCCGCAATTAACCTAACTCCCTATCAGGGATTGAAACAATATCGTGAGCGCTGCCGGTGAGAAATTTGCTGCCGCAATTAACCTAACTCCCTATCAGGGATTGAAACAAAGACTCAGAAGAAGAACCAGCAAAAGCAGCACCGAGCCGCAATTAACCTAACTCCCTATCAGGGATTGAAACATTCTCTAGGAGTACATTTAACAACACCGTGATCGGGAGCCGCAATTAACCTAACTCCCTATCAGGGATTGAAACAAGTCTTCCTCTGGTTCTGTAGTCTCAGATGGTGCCGCAATTAACCTAACTCCCTATCAGGGATTGAAACCATCACTTGCCAAGTATACGGGCGATAAAGATAAAGAGGCCGCAATTAACCTAACTCCCTATCAGGGATTGAAACAACAATAGCATCCAGCCACGCCGGATCGGTTTCTGCCGCAATTAACCTAACTCCCTATCAGGGATTGAAACCAATACTTCCCTTATCTTGTTTTTCGATTCAATGGCCGGCCGCAATTAACCTAACTCCCTATCAGGGATTGAAACCCCGGCTAACAAAGTGATCGCGACAACTGCTGATAATGCCGCAATTAACCTAACTCCCTATCAGGGATTGAAACTTAATCGTTACATCTGTTTGCTTAGCTCTTATAGCCGCCGCAATTAACCTAACTCCCTATCAGGGATTGAAACTGCGATGGACTTAGTCGATGAAAGTGATACTTTCGGCCGCAATTAACCTAACTCCCTATCAGGGATTGAAACAAATTCCAATAACCGATATCTCATCACAGGTGCCAATTTAGCCGCAATTAACCTAACTCCCTATCAGGGATTGAAACTAGTTACCACCGTTCGTGTTAATAACCCGTTTTTCAGCCGCAATTAACCTAACTCCCTATCAGGGATTGAAACAAGAGATTCTTCAGAACAAAAATAGCTTAGAACGCCGCAATTAACCTAACTCCCTATCAGGGATTGAAACCAACTTCTGCTAACAACCTGTATAGGCGGTACAATGGCCGCAATTAACCTAACTCCCTATCAGGGATTGAAACGAATTTGATTGCATCTTCTGATACTCCTGGTATTAAGCCGCAATTAACCTAACTCCCTATCAGGGATTGAAACTTAGTTCGATCGTCCCAATCAAATATTATTCATTGCCGCAATTAACCTAACTCCCTATCAGGGATTGAAACAATGGCAATTGCAGCAGCGTTCGGCATCGCTATTCGGCCGCAATTAACCTAACTCCCTATCAGGGATTGAAACAAAATTCCAGCGCTAGGAGTTCCAATATTTGGAGTAAGCCGCAATTAACCTAACTCCCTATCAGGGATTGAAACGCCAAAAAAGTACCATACCCTGCTTGAAGAGTAAAGCCGCAATTAACCTAACTCCCTATCAGGGATTGAAACCCGCGCTGGCTACGCTGCCGAAAAATATCAAGGCCGCAATTAACCTAACTCCCTATCAGGGATTGAAACACTTGGTAAAATCTTGAGCAACGGCAATGTAAGAAACGCCGCAATTAACCTAACTCCCTATCAGGGATTGAAACTACAATTCGGTTGTTTAAGTAAGTGAATGTGTCAAATGGCCGCAATTAACCTAACTCCCTATCAGGGATTGAAACAAATGTCTGATACAGCAACTCTTAAGACTTTTGTAACGCCGCAATTAACCTAACTCCCTATCAGGGATTGAAACACCATCTTCTCTAAATGATGCTCGTCAATGATGTGCCGCAATTAACCTAACTCCCTATCAGGGATTGAAACGTTTCGGTGTCTGGCATCTGTACTCAATACTTTGAGCAACAGGCCGCAATTAACCTAACTCCCTATCAGGGATTGAAACTGAGCAACCTAATTCTTGGCTGGTGTGAAAGCTGAAGAAGCAGGTAAAGCCGCAATTAACCTAACTCCCTATCAGGGATTGAAACCTGGCTACCAAGATTTAGGTACTGAAGGCGACGGTTCGCCGCAATTAACCTAACTCCCTATCAGGGATTGAAACATCGCTTCTGGTATTGGTTTAACTTATGGTAAAGCCGCAATTAACCTAACTCCCTATCAGGGATTGAAACTGATTCAATCTTTGAGAGTGAAGTTCACAAGTTGCGCCGCAATTAACCTAACTCCCTATCAGGGATTGAAACGAACCTGGATTTGGCAAAGACTTTTTCTTTTGCTACGCCGCAATTAACCTAACTCCCTATCAGGGATTGAAACCGAGTTGCAAATCGAGCGTACATCGCGTTTAGTTGTGGCCGCAATTAACCTAACTCCCTATCAGGGATTGAAACAAATCGCAAAATAAAGGCAAATGGTATGGTAGAGCCGCAATTAACCTAACTCCCTATCAGGGATTGAAACTCAGGCCCCGTATCTCCAACCCTAAGAATGCTGGAAGCCGGCCGCAATTAACCTAACTCCCTATCAGGGATTGAAACGCCGATTTACTGGCCAAATGGCTGTGAGAAAATTAGGAGCCGCAATTAACCTAACTCCCTATCAGGGATTGAAACCCTGGTGATTATTGACAAGTGGCATAGGATCTCCAGCCGCAATTAACCTAACTCCCTATCAGGGATTGAAACTGAAGCTTAAAGAGTATTCACCCATTTCTATTTCTGCCGCAATTAACCTAACTCCCTATCAGGGATTGAAACGCGGTTGGTCTGTCTCGATTGCTGGGCGACCGTCAAGCCGCAATTAACCTAACTCCCTATCAGGGATTGAAACATGTTGTTGAAGGCTGGAACTTTGTCAAATATGGCCGCAATTAACCTAACTCCCTATCAGGGATTGAAACGTCAGCGTCAGCAACGACTCGCTCTCCTCAAAAACAAGGCCGCAATTAACCTAACTCCCTATCAGGGATTGAAACAAGTCTGTATAGATGCCCTGGGGTACTACATTGTAAAGCCGCAATTAACCTAACTCCCTATCAGGGATTGAAACGAATTTCCAGGCAAGGTGCAACCCCTATTTGCAGGTGATGCCGCAATTAACCTAACTCCCTATCAGGGATTGAAACATTCCACTGAATATCAACATCTACTCTTATCCCTTGCCGCAATTAACCTAACTCCCTATCAGGGATTGAAACATGTTTGATAATGCTCCAAGTAGTAGGGTGAGTATTTCCGAGCAGCAATTAACCTAACTCCCTATCAGGGATTGAAACTAGCCAAAAACTTCTCCTCAAGGCAGCGAATCACGGCGCCGCAATTAACCTAACTCCCTATCAGGGATTGAAACCATTCAGCACCATCTAGAGTTAGTAAACAGTGAGGCCGCAATTAACCTAACTCCCTATCAGGGATTGAAACCCGTATAGTACAACCAACATAATCTATAAGACTTGCCGCCGCAATTAACCTAACTCCCTATCAGGGATTGAAACTGTGATTCGATGCGTGGTGAACTTTCAATAATTGATATTGCCGCAATTAACCTAACTCCCTATCAGGGATTGAAACAACTCTGAAATGCTGAGATTTTTTACCTTTTGCCAAGCCGCAATTAACCTAACTCCCTATCAGGGATTGAAACCGATCGCGATAAATCCGCAGGTTTAACAAGTGCTAGCTATAGCCGCAATTAACCTAACTCCCTATCAGGGATTGAAACAAATTCAATATCAATCCCTCCCGCTTGCTCGTAAAGCCGCAATTAACCTAACTCCCTATCAGGGATTGAAACCTTAAATGACCCACGAGGGATGCTAACCTTTCGAGCCGCAATTAACCTAACTCCCTATCAGGGATTGAAACAACCGGTGCAGTGTGGGATGTCAAAGCTCGTTTCCCGCGGCCGCAATTAACCTAACTCCCTATCAGGGATTGAAACAACTTCATAGCAGCTTCAGCGAGTCTGGGATATTGCCGCAATTAACCTAACTCCCTATCAGGGATTGAAACTTGGGCCTCGACCCTGATGGAGACATGAAAGACTTGCCGCAATTAACCTAACTCCCTATCAGGGATTGAAACTTGTCGTGGCTTGAAAGACGGCTAATTCTGACTGGCCGCAATTAACCTAACTCCCTATCAGGGATTGAAACGATTCGAGGTAGGCTGCACAATCTGCAATTCTCATTAGCCGCAATTAACCTAACTCCCTATCAGGGATTGAAACTTAATCAGAAAGTCATTTAAGCGCCGCGCGGCGACCAGCCGCAATTAACCTAACTCCCTATCAGGGATTGAAACCTCGGCGATCAAAGCCTTAACTTCAGCTTCCTTCATGCCGCAATTAACCTAACTCCCTATCAGGGATTGAAACAACCGTTGATAAGTCTTCATTTGTCCGAGTCCGGGCCGCAATTAACCTAACTCCCTATCAGGGATTGAAACAGCAGCTGCATCAGTACCGGCCGTGCCAGTTGTAGCGAGCCGCAATTAACCTAACTCCCTATCAGGGATTGAAACGAATAAAAGAGTAAAAAACAAATTAAGCCACAATAAACCTAAATTCCCTCTTCACTTGAGATGACAATGACAATTCGGCTTTTCAATTAAAGACTCAACCAAAGCATTCAAAGCAACCGCCGCCAACAACCCGCCGCCAAAAGTCCCCACAGTCGTAATATAAGCAACACCCGATCGCACTAACCGCCGTTTTGCCACCGGAGAATGACTAAAACCGATCGGCATTCCAACTACCAAAGCCGGTTGCAGTTGCCCATTCTCGATCGCCTCGCAAACCGCCATCAGCACAGACGGCGCATATCCTATCACCAGTATACATCCTTTTTCCAGTTTCAACAACTTTTCAAACCACTCACCCTGCCGCCAGAATTCCTGTTCTGCTTCCGCCGCAGCATTGATGTGCGGATCATCAATTAAAGTTGCAATACTTGTTCCCAAATGCGCCAATCTAGTCCTATCCAAAGCCGCAAAAACAGGCGGCACATCAGCCACAATTTGACACTGATTTTTCAAAGCTTCCCGCGCCGATTGAATCGCCGTTGCGCTCAACTTCACAAACGGCAGCAGCGAACAATCACCGCAGGCTAACACCAGTTTAGAAAGCAAGTCTACCTCAATTTCCGAGCGATCGGGCAAATCCGGCAACAAATGCTGCAACGCCTCCCCAAAATCCTCCGGGTGAGTGTGCGCCCCCGCATCCCAACCCTCCCAAAGTTGTTCCAACTCATTCAACTCCCCCTCAGTTTCCGCCTGCAACAGCCTTAATTGCGCCAATGCGTCCGCTTGTACCGCTTGACAGGAAATATCCCGTCCCAGCAATCCTTCCAGCGCCGAAGCCGTTTCTCGGAGGCGAACAATTTGCTGAATAACCGATAGATATTGCCGTTGCAGAGTCGCCATCAGCGCGTCCGGGGAAGCATCCGCGTCAGTTTCTAACAGTTTGCGGATGTGAGAGAGTTGAAAGCCTTGCTGCTTGAGTGCGACTATTCTTTGCAGTCTTTGCACATCGCTACGGGTGTACAGTCTGTAGTTAGAGGTCGATCGCACAGCCGGAGATAGCAGCCCCAAAGCGTGATAATGTCGCACCATCCGAGGGGTAATTGTGCCTTTTACCGCTTCTGTAAGTTGTTTGATTGTCAGGTATTCTTGCATGGGATTTTTTAACCGCAGATATGGGCGGATAAACGCGGATGGACGCAGATGGGTATGGAGCGTTATTGAGTTTTGTAATTTTGTTTGGTTTTACTCTTGACATTGACATTAATGTCAAGGTTTAGGCTACAGGAGTCATTCTACCAAATCAAGCTTTACAAATGATTTCTAATTCTTTGTCAATTTCTCGCATCTCCCAGTTAGCAGAAGAACATCCCGACGCTTTAACAGCCGCCCTGTGCGGAATTCTAGTAATCTTGGGTTCGCTAGCCCTGCAATTCGGCTGGCTGGGTGTAGCCGTGTTAATCTTACCCGCGGCTTATGTTATCGGCGGCTATTCCAGCACCCGCGAAGGCTTAACTACGCTTTTTCAAGAACGCGAATTAGATGTAGATTTGTTAATGATTGTCGCTGCTTTGGGCGCGGCCGGTTTGGGGCTGTGGCGGCAAGAATATCATTTAATTGTTGACGGTGCGGTGCTGATTTTAATCTTTGCAATTAGTGGCGCGCTTGAAGGTTATGCTATGCAGCGGACTGAACGCAGCATCCGCAGTTTGATGAGTTTGACTGCGGATACTGCTAGGGTGGTAATGTACGGCGGGGAACGGGAAGTTGCGATCGACAAATTGCAGATTGGCGATCGCATTTTAGTCAAGCCCGGAGAAATCATCCCCACAGATGCGATAATTATTGAAGGCTACAGTGCGATCGATCAAGCCTCGATTACCGGCGAATCGATGCCCGTGGAAAAAACCAGCGGCGATGAAGTCTATGCAGGTACAATTAACGGTGTCGGCGCGCTGAAACTCGAAGTTCATAAAACTCCAGAAAGCAGCTTGATTCAGCGAGTGATTCGGCTGGTTCAAGAAGCGCAAACAGCAGCGCCGCCTTCTCAAATGTTTGTGGAAAAATTCGAGCGCGGTTATGCTAAATTAATTGTCGGTTTAGGCTTGCTTCTCGCAACTTTGCCGCCCTTTGTTTTGGGCTGGAATTGGGAAGAGACAATCTATCGGGCGCTGATTTTCTTAGTAGTCGCGTCCCCCTGCGCGCTGATGGCTTCGATTATGCCGGCGCTGCTTTCAGGAATTGCTAATGGGGCGAGACAGGGGATTTTGTTTAAAAGTGGCGCGCAATTAGAGATGATTGGTAAAGTAAGGGCGATCGCCTTTGACAAAACCGGAACTCTCACCACGGGAAAACCTGAAGTTATCCAAATTATACCAGCCACCGGATATACTGAAACAGAAGTTCTGCAATTGGCAGCAGCCTTAGAAACTCATTCCGAACACGCGATCGCCTCTGCAATTGTCAGCGCCGCCCATCAGCAACAGTTACAATTGTCAACCGCTACCGACGTACAAGCAAAAATCGGTCAAGGAATTGTCGGCAAAGTCAACAATCAAATCATTGCCATTGGTAAAGCCGAATTTGTCGAAGCAACCTCCGAATTGAGTCAAATCAGCCAGCAGTTGCAAGGCGAAGGTAAAACAGTTGTTTGGGTGGCAAAGGGCGCTCAACTTTTGGGAATCATTGCAGTAGCAGATACCATCCGCCCCGAAGCAGCAGCAACAGTAAAACGCTTGCAAAAATTAGGCGTAGAACATATAATTATGCTAACCGGCGACAACGAGCAAACAGCTCAACACATCGCCAGCCAATTAGGCATCAAAGAAGTGTACGCCGAACTTTTGCCAGAAGACAAAGTACAGGCAATTAAACAACTGCAAACCCAGTATCAAACTGTAGCAATGGTGGGAGACGGCATCAACGACGCCCCCGCCCTCGCTCAAGCTTCCGTCGGCATTGCGATGGGAATTTCCGGCAGCGATGTTGCATTAGAAACTGCTGATATCGTATTAATGGCAGATAAGTTAGAGCAACTAGCTAAAGCAATGAGTTTAGGCCGCCGCGCTCAAAATGTTGTCAAACAAAACATTGTTTTTGCACTCAGTTGCATTGTGCTGTTGTTAGCGGCTAATTTTTTCGGAAATATCACCATGCCTTTCGGCGTCATCGGTCACGAAGGCTCTACAGTAATAGTAACTCTGAGCGGTTTGCGACTCCTGAGAAATTAGATAACGCGGAAAAACCGCAATTTAATCGAGGCAGAGCCTCTGGAAATGCGTTCCCAGGTAGAACCTGGGAACGAGAATATGATCCGCGTTAATCTGCGTTCATCTGCGGTTAAAAAATCCAAATATTAAGAAAAACTACAATTTGTGTTTGCGTCACTCAAAATACGCTAGCGTCAAAAGTATTGAATCATACCAAAATCTGAAATTGCTCGAAACTGCAATAAAAATTAACCTAGAAAAAGTCTAGAAAATGGTATAGAACTGTTTGCACCAAGAGCAATGGAAAACAAGTTTTCTGTTGGAGGCAATATGAACGAAAAAGTCCTTGGGGCCACGCGGAACGTTGCAATTGTTGGCCCTTATTTAAGCGGTAAAACCGCACTGCTGGAAAGTTTGCTGTCGGTGACAGGGACAATTACCCGCAAAGGAAATGTCAAGGATGGCAACACAATAGGTGATAGTTCGCCGGAAGCACGCGATCGCCAAATGAGCGTAGAAGTAAACGTCGCTACCGCTGAATATGAAGGCGTCCGCTTCACATTTCTTGACTGTCCGGGCTCGATAGAATTTGTCCAAGAAACTTACAATGCGCTGATTGGTGTGGATGCGGCGATAATTGTTTGCGAACCCCAAGCCGATCGCACTTTAACCCTCGCGCCACTGTTTAAATTCCTCGACGATTGGGAAATTCCGCACCTAGTTTTCATCAACAAGATCGATCGAGCTTGTACGGACGAAACTACTTGCGGCAGCAACTTCACCGACGTGCTCGACGCGCTCAAATCCGTTTCCAGCAGACCAATTGTACCTCACCAATATCCGATCGGCAAAAACGAACAAATCATCGGTTTTATCGACTTAGTAACCGAACAAGCTTATCACTACCATCCAGGTGCCGCCGCAGATCCCGTCCCGCTTCCAGAACACCTCAAAGCACAAGAAAGCGCAGCGCGGCAGGAAATGCTCGAAGAATTGGCGAATTTTGACGACCATTTACTCGAAGAATTGCTCGAAGAAATCAATCCCGACGTTGAAGAAATTACCCGCGATTTAAAGATGGAATTAGGCGCAGATTTAATTGTGCCAGTATTCATCGGCATCGCCGAACAAGATTTCGGCGTGCGGCCTCTGCTGGAAGCTTTGCTGAGGGAAGCCCCGACACCGGAAACTACAGCCGATCGCCGAGGTATTATACAAAGTGAAAACAAAGCTCTGGCTCAAATCCTCAAAACCTATTACACACCGCAGGGAGGCAAACTATCGTTAGTGAGAATGTGGCGGGGGACGCTGGCAGACGGAGCAACTTTGAACGGCGTTCGAGTTAACGGTTTGTACCGCTTGACCGGCCAGCAAACGCAAAGTTTGCAGTCTGTCAGCGCCGGTGAAATTGTGGCTTTGGGAAGGCTAGAAGGCTTGAAAACAGGCGATACGCTGGCGATCGACCGATCGGAAGAATTGCCAAAAGCCGAAATCATCCCCCCTGTCTACGCACTGGCGATCGTCCCAGAAAAGCGCAACGATGAAGTTAAGCTGAGCTCGGCTTTAGCTAAATTGCTAGAAGAAGACCCATCTTTAGTCTGGGAACAGCACGGCGACACTCACGAAATTATACTTTGGGGTCAAGGCGAAATCCACCTGAAAGTAGCCTTAGACAGGTTGCGCCGTAAGTATAACTTGCCGATGGTAACTCACTTACCGCAAGTGCCGTACAAAGAAACCATCCGCAAACCCGCATCTTCCATCCACGGGCGCTACAAACACCAAAGCGGCGGACACGGACAGTTTGGCGACGTGTACCTCGACATTCAACCGCAGCCCCGCGGCGAAGGTTTCAGCTTTAGCGACAAAATAGTCGGCGGCGTCGTCCCAAAACAGTACATCCCCGGCGTGGAAGTGGGAGTGCGCGAGTATTTGGATCGCGGCCCGCTGGGTTTCCCCGTGGTAGACGTAGCGGTGACGCTGACGAACGGTTCCTACCATACCGTTGACAGTTCCGAACAAGCTTTCAAGCAAGCGGCGCGTTTGGCGATGCAGGAGGGAATGGCGAAGTGCGAACCGGCATTGCTGGAGCCGATCGCCAAAGTTGAAATTTGCGCTCCGAACGAGTGTACATCAAAGGTGTTGCAGTTGGTCAGCGGACACCGCGGCCAAATTCTCGGCTACGAAGGTAAGAAAGACTGGAAGGGATGGGATGCAGTTTCTGCTTATTTGCCGATCGCAGAAATGCAGAATTTGATCGTAGAATTGCGATCGCAGACAATGGGAGTAGGATTTTTTAATTGGGAGTTCGATCGATTACAAGAAGTACCGGAACCTTTGGCTAAGCGGGTTTTGCTAACGACTGGCGGCAATGGAAACGGTAACGGTAAAAGTTAGGTAATTGTCTTAAAAAACCCGGTTTCTTCAATAAACCGGGTTTTTACACGAGTTGCCATTAAAGTTTATTGCGATCGATTCCCATTTGTCGGATTATTCAGTTAAGTTACTTAACGCTGAAATAATATTCTCAGCTAGCATTAACGCAGTTTTCGCTTCTCTTTGTAAGTTAAACATAGTATCTTCATAATCAGCTTTATTCCTCATTATTCTCAAGCGACGTAAATCTTGGCCTATCTCTTTCATTATCTGGGATTTGAATTGATTGTCCTGGAAGTATTTGGCTACATATTGATGCGGATTAATACCATAAGCTTTATTGCCCGATAGTTGCGGATCTTTTTTAATGTCGCGCAAGTAATTTCGTGCTAGGCAAAACGCAGAATAATAGGCTCTACTTACAGCAGAACGCAATTTTGCTTCTTCACTGGTTCCAGCTAACTCTTTTGCTAAATTAAAGTATTCTGACCAATCGAATTTCATTCCCACCCCAAGTCAATGTTTAGTATATTGTTAGGAATGACAAGACTCGCGTCTAGCCACCAAGTGCGATCGAGATTTTTTAACTTGGCAAAAGCTTCATCGACTTCGAGTTTGGTGTAAATGGTAATCCACAGCGATCGCCAGTTGGCAATTTCTGGATCGGTTTTCACTTCCAAGCCTAATCTTTCCGTAGGAAATAGCGCTCGAATGCGATCGTAAGCTTCCAGAATCAAAGGTGCGATCGCTTCTTGTTCCATAATGATTTTAAAAGTTTCTAGGGGGTTTTCAACCGCGTACAGGCTTTTGATTTTATTAAAAGATGCAATTAAATTGTCAAAGGCTTTAGCTATTTCAGAGGGATGCTCCACTTCTCCTTGTGACTGAGGAAAGGAAGGGCTTAAATTTCCAGCGTCAGTGCTGTAAATGCTGTCACTTGTCGGCGGGTAGCGTTTATCTTTTGATTTTGCTTGGTACTGCTCTTTTAAGTCGAGGCGTTCTCTTGTGTAAATTTCGTTCAGAGTGTTGTTTTGTTCGGCTAATTTTTCAAAAGCCAATATCGCAGAACTTATGATACTATCTTCCAACTCGCCAAGTTGAATAGATGAATCTAGTTGAGCTAAAGTAGCCCCAATGGCTTGTAGCCGAATAATATCTGTTGCTTTCATAATAGTCGATGGTTGGGAAGTTAGGGATTAACTTTACCAGTAATCGTGAAACCTGCCCAGTGATAGAGAGCGGCATAAGGCGGTTCATCAGACTCCATTTTAGCATTATTTCTGCGGATTAGGTTAGCTTCGTCTCTCAAATCTTGACTGCAACTGGAATTGTACGTTACTTTAGCCAATTCCAGATACCAGTTGGATAGTTCGCTGTAAGTAATAGTTCGGAGCCATTTTTGCGCTTCTTTGAGGGCTAGTGCCGGATGCAACTTATTTTGGCAACGCTGTTCGTTGAGAATTTCATAGAATCGAATCATCATTAAGGCGGTAGATATCTCATCAACTATCCAAAGAGTGCTGAGGGCGTAAACAGCACCCGCAGCTAAAAAGCTGCTGCCTAAACCGACAAATTCATCTATCAGTTCTTCTTTTCCTGTTATGCCGGTTTCGCAAGCGGAAAGGCAGACTAGATAATAGCTTTTCAAATCGAATTTGGCAATTTCTTCTGAAGTTAGGGGCTGTTTGTTTTTCAGGATTAACGCTGACTGGGACGGCTGTTTTGTGTTGTGGTAGGCGTGACCTGTAAAATGGAATATGTCAGCAGTTTGTTGCAGAGCTTCTTTAAGATTGTCTGTGGTAGCTTGTGAACTGGAGATGGTATTGCAGTTAAGGTGAAAATTTGCGATCGCGGGCGCTTCTATTTCAGCAAAAAGTAATGGATCGGGGCTTTCTACCAACAGCAGAGACATTGAAGGTGAGGGTTGTCTGTCTAGTCTGTCTATCCCAACTTGGATGCTGGGCAGATAAGTGATAGTGAAAAGATTATCGGAGAATAAAATGTGCAGTGGCAGCAGGTGCAAGTCGCGGTGGGGAATTAAGATTAAGTGTTGGATATTGGTGAGGTGCGTACAAATTTCGGGAATTTTGAGGATGTCAGCGAGTTGTTGCAATTGCGCTGTCATTGACTCGCGCCAGGGATGGGATTCTTTGCTTTGCTGTTTGCTGGTAGTTTTGCCGTAATTTTGATAGTGGGTTTTCCAGTTTTTCAGCCATTTTTCTAAACTCTGACTGTTGTCCTTTGGAAATAAGTCGCACAGAGGTGTGGCGATAACTTCAAACTTGTCTGGGGTAATGATAAAAGCAGTCAGGGAAACTGGGCTGAGATGCCAGTAAATCATCGCCGTTTCGGTGGTGTTTGCCAGTAAGTCTCGGATTTGGGGATAAATCGCGTTTTCGGTGTGGTTTTGCCAACCTGCGCGCATCCATTGCAGGCAAAAGTTTTTTCGCAATTCGGCTTTTTGCAGTGCTTTTACCTTGTCGCCAGACTCGACGAGGGTATCGACTTCTAGCTGGTCAAGTCCGGCAAATTTGCGCTTGAGTCGCAATTTTATTTCGGGGTGAGTTTCATCTAAAATTAATTGTTCTAGCAGGATAGTAGCTTTGTTAAGGTACTCGCTGGTTTTTGTATCTCCCAAGCTGCGGCAGACGGTAATTAAGTCTTGCATTACTTCTAAATAAGTTTCGGGGATGAGGGGTGATTCCAATAATTCGCGGGCTTGTTCGTAGCTGGCTTTGGCTTTGTGGAAAGATTCCCAATAAGTGGCTGTTTGTTTGCCATGTTTGTAGTGTGCCTGACCTTTATGCTGGTGCAACGTGCTGCAAACGAGGCGATAGTCGCGGTTGCTGGGCAGATATTTCTGTAAGCCTTCATCCCAGTTTTCAATGGCTTCAATGTAGCTCCCGGATTGGAAAAATGTCCAACCTCGATTTACCCAAGCTTCCCATTTTTGATTGCCTGTAATTTTTAAGGCTTTATCAAAGGCTGCGATCGCCTCTGTGTATCGCCCCAAACCTCTTATGGCAATGCCCAGGTTGTTCCAGGCATAGTGGAATTGGGGGTAAATTTCTAAGGCTTTCTCGTAGGCTGCGATCGCCCCTTCTAAATTTCCTGCATCATAGCGATCGACTCCTTGCTTATATAATTCTAGAGCCTCTTGACTGATTCCTCTTGCTATGAGTTCTGACTGCGAGATTGAGTAGGGTTGGTTAGCATCCGATGAATTATCTGTAGAAGAAACGCTCAAACTCTCCCCAGCCAACAATCGAGTAACAATATTTTCACTGATAACCGATGAATCATCCGCAGGATTCCGACTCAAACTCTCCCCAGCCAACAATTGCCTACCAATATTCCCAACAACCTCACTAATTCTCCCGCAATTCATCTCACCCAGCCGCACCATTCGCCCACCCAATTCTAAATGCGTTTCCGGGGATACCAGCAACCTTTCTCCAAATTCTTGCAGCCAGTTTTCCCACTCAGCATCTTTGATTTTGCAGCCGATTAAAAAGCCTTTAATATCGCCCCGACTCCAGCCTTGTTCAACACCCTCTAACAGTTGCAAAAATTTCTGTTCGTATTCCCCAAAAGAGCGAATCGGAGTTGGCTTTGGCGCTGGGGGTGCTATTTTGCGGAAATGTCGCTGAATTTGCCGCCACAGGTTGAGAATTCTTTGCCAAATTTGTCGGAACATTGGCTGGGTGGGTGAGATGTTGCTGGAGATTGTAGCAGATTTTGGGGTTGAATGTACGTTGCGGTAGGGGCGGGTTTTACGAATAATATATAACGATGACCCACAATCTATAAAAACCCGCCCCCACCCACGGTCAATCTGAATGTACATTTCGATTGTTTGTTGGGTTGGGCGGGTTTTTGAGATTGTTTTTTTCAGGCGATTATGGTTGGTAAAACCCGCCCTTACGACATCACAAATTATACGATCGCGAATCAAGGAGACATGATATTAGAGAACTCGATAATTCATCCGTGTATCCGTGTCAAAATCCGCGTCGTGCCTTCTTCCTTACCCTAAAAAGAAATAATCAAGTAACCATTCAGGAACTTAGCACCAGTAACAGACTTCCCAGTCAGCGCCGGAGGCAGCAAAATATTGCGCCGCTGATCGCCCGCTTCGATCGTCACTTCCGGCCCGGATTGAATCAATTTAATTTCTTTCTTGTCAAACCCAGGCAAAAACAAACTAACTAGACGCTGTGCAATGTTTATGTTAATCGGTTTAGGAGCTTTTCCCGCCTCCGAAAAATCAGGCAAAGCATCAATTAGCGGCTGCCAGTTATTGTCACTGTGCGCCGGAACCGAAACAGCAGTCAAAGGATCAAACTCGGCATTAATAGCTTCTGTAACCGATGCTTGATTAACAATGACACCGCCCACAGTCAAACCAACTTGTTGAGAACTTCCCCAAAGATAGCGGGCAGTTGCGATCGCACTTGCATCCCCAGTCGTCACCAAAAAAGCCGCCGTGCGGTTTGGATCTGCCAGCGCTTCCTTACCCTTATCCAAAAGATTATCGACTTGCTTAGTCGATTGAAAAGCATTGTCTCCCGACAAATCCACCGTCAACACGGTACTCACAACCGGTTGAATAAAAGGTGAAAGCGCTTTCCCCAAATCCGAATCTACCAAAGCTTGACGGAACCTGCGGATGTACCAACTCAGAATTTCCGGCATTCCCAGCATCCGCAGCGTATCCATGCCGCCATTGCCGTCATAAACGATCACATCGTATTGTTTGCTGTCCTCGTATTCCCGAAGTTCATTCAACGCCAGCGCGCTGTCCATTCCGGGTAAAACTCCTAATTCTTGACCGTAAATCTGCTTGAAAAACGGAGTACGGACATATTGAGCTTCTAGTTGTTTAACTTCGTCCCACCTGCGTTCTAACAGCGGCGCGCTTTGCACCTGAACTGCTTTGAGGTTGGGGGCGATTTCCTGGGGGTTGAGAGTCAGGGGAGTCCCTAGCAGGATGCCCAATGCAGGGCCCGGATCTTGGCCGAGCAGCAGAACTCGCTTGCCTTGAGCCGCGTATTTTTTAGCTGTTGCGATCGCGATCGTACTGCGGCCAGTGCCGCCTTTGCCCAAAAATGTCAAAATCAAAGCCATTTTCTGTTCTCACTGCCAAAGCTTACTCTTTAACATTTAAGCGCAACCTTCAGCCAGAGTGGGGGAGGGGGGCAGTTGTCAGTTGACGGTTGTCAGTTGTCAGTTGACGGTTGTCAGTTGACGGTTGTCATTAGTAATTGGTGGCAACTAACTAATAACAAATTAACGACTGCTTTTCGGCTCCCTGCTTTTCGGCTCACTGCCCACTGTCCACTGCCCACTGCCCACTGCCCACTGCCCACTGCCCACTGACAACTGCCTTCTGTTAAACGGGTTCTAGCTCATCTTCAAAGAACCAAGTCGCAAAACCGTCAAACTTGACAACCACGCCTACTCCGCTACCGTCAACCATTTTGAATCCGTCAACAGTGCCTACTGGATTCTCCTTTATCTTGCCCACTATATTTGCAGGTATCCGATCTCTGAGACGGCGCACCTTCACTCTCTGACCTACTTCTATTGCCACTGAAATTGTTCTCCTGCTCTATATAACCTATATACAACCGTTTATTTTACAGTTTGGCGTCTACTTCGGAACAGCAACACCAGCAGGCGATCGCTCGCTATGATTTTCCATCGAAATTTCCACCAACTTTCCCTAAAAAACGGTATTCTAGTCGGAGTTTGTCGATCGTCTACCCGGATTCGCTTGGGTTTGCCTCATCAGCTTCCACAGCGGCAAGCTCAACTTCCAGAGTCTCGGACACCACGGAGATAATTATTTTTTATCCCTTCGCAAAAACAATCCTTTTATTAATTGCCACAACTACAGGATTTATTTTCAATTAGTCATCCTTCCGGAAGAAGCCAAAAGACATTCAGAAGCAGTAATTAATTTTAGGTTTGCTATATATAAATCTTGTATTTATAACGTTGACATCGGCTAAGATTAATGCTGTAAAGCACTTGGAGTCTAGCTTGCAAAATTTTCCGAATTTCAGATTGTAGTAAACGGTCTTGTTGTAACAGTTTACTACAATCTGACAATAAAAAAAAGATTTAATGCTAAAATATCATGCTGATAAAGTTTATTTTTGCTGCTGTGTTACGGCATAAAAAGTCGAACGATTGCCGGATTTAGGGTGTCTGCTACAGGAAAGGAAGTCTAGAAACTTCAATATGACAAAATTGAAATTATGAATAAAATTTTTACCTGTGGGCGATCGACCCAAATTCCGCTCCTAAGTTTGTCCTTGGCTGTGATGGCGAGTCTGTCGCCCTTTTGTGGGACGATCGCCAGTCCGCTCTCTCCATCCCCCAAACAGCCCTCGAACCCTACTAAAATTGTCTCAGTCGATCAACAGCCAGCACTACCAACCGCCTCCAAATCTCCAACAAATCTGACAACAGTGGCGGCGAATCCATCCCCTGCAGAGACGATAAACGCTCAGGGAACAACGACGGGGCGATCGCTCGAAATAGAAGAAATTCGCGGTACAGTCAGCTTTAAAGGGCGGCCGGCGGTTGTGGGCGATCGGCTACTCGCCCCCGGAGATGAAATCATCACCGGCCCCGATTCCACAGCCCGTTTAGGCATCGACAACAACCTCGGCACCGTGGAAGTTGGCGAAAAAACCGCAGTCAGAATATCCAATTTGTCAAGCAGTGCAGGCGGCGAAAAAGACACAGCGATTTTTGTCAGCAGGGGGCGAGTCAGGTTGTCGATCGGCAAAACTGCCACGACAACTCCCGCAGCCAGCACCTCAACAATTATCCCGCCGAACCAAATAGCATCCCTCAATACCTTCAGTGGACTCGGCAAATCGAGTCAAATTGCCCAACAAAAAAAATCTGCCAAAACCGCCCCAGTCAGGGTTGAAACCCCAGAAGGCGTTGCGGGAGTCCGCGGCACTTCCTTTGGCGTTAGCGTCGGCGGGGGTAAAACCGCAGTCGAAACGATTGAAGGTGCTGTCGTAGTATCCGGCAACACCGACTCGGAAGTAGTTGTCAACAGCGGCAACTCCACGACCATTTTCCCTCAAACCTCGCCCGTGGAGCCCTCAGCCAGCCCTCGCCTAGCTAAACTCAAAGTCCGCAGGTTGTTGAGACTCAGTGGCAATATCTATCACCTCAGCGGTCAAATTAACCCGATCGACACAGTTTATGTCCACAACGAAGCTATTAAGATTGATCGAAATGGCAACTTCAAGATCCAAGGAATTTTACCTCCAAGCCGCCGCGTCAAAATCGTAGTGCGAGGGCCGTCAGTCACAGAACGGCACTACAGCCTCGCCGTTCCCTAAACAACCTCTCAGAGCAAATTGTGCGGGCAGTCTCTGAGGAGCTGAGTTAGATCGTAAGTTTTAGTTGAGTTGATTATTTCGTGTAAGGGCGAAGCATTTCGCGGTGAAACTTCGTAAGCCCAGCCTCGTCTAAATCTTAAAGTCAAGTTTAATTCAATTATTGTGAGGTGTCCCGCCCGCCTACAAATATAATTTAGATGTCCAACTGATTACTCAAAATAAAGAAATTTGGCGTTAACCTTTCGCCATTACGCTATTGTAAAACTTCATGACTCTAATATGCGTTCCGGTTGCATCGGAATAATAAAATCGAGTCAATAGTTAACACTCAAGCATTCAATTTTTAGATAGCGAGTCAACAGCCAACATTCAACAGTCAACAGTTAACAATCAACAGGAGTGCCACCGCAATTGATATATAGCCATCCTCGCATCCTTTGTGAATTTCTTACTTCCTCCCCTTGATAAAGGGAGGGTTGGGGTGGGGTAAAAAATTTACGACTCCTGCAAGGATTGATACAACTCCTCTCGAAGGTCGGACTCAAATGTCAATGATTGCGTCAAATTAATTGCATGAAGTTCAAAGAATGGATCGATCATCTCAAACAAAATCAACTGCTCGGCCTGTGGCAATATATAGCCACAAACCCTCCCTGGATAACAGGGACAGTAGTAGGTGTAATGTCTGTCATCATGCTGCAAGTGGGAATGTGGAAACCCCTTGAATATTTGGGATACAAAACTCTCTTTCAAATTCGAGAATCGGGAATTTTGCCCAATCCCGGATGGGATGAGAGAATTGTGGTAATTGCGATCGAACGGCATTCCCTGCAAGAATACGGTCAGTTTCCTTGGCCCCGCAACCGCTACGCCCAACTGCTAGAAGCACTGAAAAAATCTCCCCCTACAGCAGTTGGTTTTGACATTCTTTTCCTCGATCCAAGTCCGAAAGATGATATTTTAGCCGCTGCAATCGCCGCCAACGGCAAAGTTGTACTCCCTAGAACCCCCAAAGAAGAACCCGTAGCCTCTTTAAAAGCAGCCGCCGCAGGTGTCGGCCACATCAGCCAAGAAGCCGATAGCGACGGTATTACCCGCGAGTCAAAAATCTTTCTCAACGGGATTCCTAATTTCGGTTTAGCAATGACTCACAGGTACAATGCTGCTAATCCCCAAGATCCAGTATTGCTTCCACATTCAAAAAATAAGCAGGAAAAAAAAGTTTGGATTAACTGGCCGGGGAAAACAGAAAATCTATCTACCTATGGTTTTGTTGATGTCGTAGAAGGTAGAATTCCCGCAGACGCTCTGACCAATAAGTTAGTTTTAGTGGGCATAGTTGCTACGGGCTTCGACCCCATATCTTCACCTCTCAACAAGACTACGGCTGGGGTTTATTTATATGCAGCGTTGGTTGACAATGTGCTCAATCAACGCTTGCTGCAGCGGCTGCCGGTAGTGGTAGAAATTTTGTTATTGTTGGGGATTGGCCAGCTTACGGCTTTGGTTCTGGGCAAGCGAGGTGTTAAAGAGAGAATTGCGATCGCTCTCGGTTTGCCTATAATTTGGATTGCGGCTGCTGCTTTGTTATTTGGCTTCTTTTTTTGGTGGGTTCCGATTGCCGCACCTATCGGCACTCTCATTTTATCTAGCACTGCTTTGCAACTGCGGGAACAGTACGAAAAGCAGCAGTTGATGAGGTTATTTGAAAAGCACGTCGATCCAGAGACTGCTCAGCTTATTTGGCAACGCAAAGCTGAGATATTTGAACAGGGAGAACTCGAACCTCAAGAACTTACAGCAACGGTGCTGTTTATGGATATTCGTAGTTTTACTTCGATTTCAGAAAAAATGCCGCCGCGAGATTTACTCACCTGGCTGAACAATTATTTGCAAGCGATGACCAACTGTATTATGGATCACGGCGGCGTTGTAGATAAATACATCGGTGATGCTATTATGGCAGTTTTTGGGGTGCCTTTTTGCCATACCGAATATAGACAAATTCAACAAGATGCTTTGAATGCAGTTGCGGCTTGTATTGCGATGCACGAACGGCTGCACCAACTTAATCAGCAGCTTAGAATTGAACGCAAACCTTTAATTAAGTTTGGCATCGGTTTGCATACCGGACAGTTAGTTGCTGGCAGCGTGGGCGGTTCCAGGCGTTTGAATTATTCTGTGATCGGCGATGCTGTCAATGTTGCTGCTAGATTGGAGGCGATGAATAAGGAAATTGTTTCTGACAGTCCTTTTAATTTGTTGGTGACGGCGAGAACTTTTTCTTACGTGCGCGATCGCTACGAAGGCCAAAAAGTAGGGTCGATTCAATTGCGCGGCAAAAAAGAAGAGACTGTGGTTTATGCTATTTTGGGAGAAAAGCATTAGTTATTGGGCATGGGGCATTAGTTATTGGGCATGGGGCATGGGGCATTGGGCATTGGTTCAGGACTTACGTATCAAAACCAAAGAAACCGGGTTTTTGGCAGTTTATGCCAGCATTCACGAAATATTCTCGCAAAAAACCCCAGTGGTTGAGCGAAGTCGAAACCCTGACCCCCCGTGCCTAATTCCTAATCTAATCAAATACGCTCAACCGCAGAGTTTTAGCTATTTGTTCTAACAGAAATAAGCCGCCGATAGAATTTCCCTCTTTATCCAGGGGCGGACTGTAAAAGCCGATCGCACCTTGACCCGGAATTACCGAAAGCATTGCCCCGCTAACTCCCGACTTAGTCGGCAGTCCCACCCGCAACGCAAAGCGGGCGGATGCTTCATACAAACCGCAAGTTGCCATCAGCGCTTTGACAGTGCGGCAGTTTTCCCCGATTTGTCGACCGCCACTATTTACCAAAACCATCCCCAGCTTAGCTAAATCCTCCACAGTTCCCGATAAACAGCAGACGCAATTGTAGGTTTCTAAAGCAATTTCTGCATTTTGAATATAACCCGATTCTACCATTTTAAAGGCGAGATTCCAATTGTTTTGATTCGGATTTGTATTCACTGAATTGAGCATTAACTCGTCAACAAATAACTGACTGTTTGCCTGTTGATTTAACCATTCGAGCAAGTTTTGACAGCGCGACACAGCATTTTCACCGGGAATCAAAGACGCTAGGGCGATCGCTCCGCTATTAATCATCGGATTTCTCGGCTTCCCTTCGTCTATTTCGAGTTGAATTAGGGAATTGAAAGGCAGTTCGGAAGGCTCACAGCCAACGCAGTCAAATACCCTTTTTTCGCCCAATTCGCACAGCAAATAAAGCAGCACAAAGGGCTTGACTACACTCATCAGCGGGAATGTTTCAGCAATTCTACCGCAGCTCAAAAAATTACCGTCAATTGCCCGAATTTGCACGGCAAACCCTTGTCTGTTGGCTCGCGCAAGGAGAGGTATGTACGCGGGGATTTGACCGGATTTACTGCGATTTATTGCCTCTTTTGCCCAAGCTGCTAGTTGTTCGGGTTCCAAGGAAGATAGTTGGCTGGTGGATATATTCACGCTCGATTATTTCGATCATTTTAATTTTTAGATGGGTATTCCTGGCGCGATATTAAGCCATAAACCCGGTTTATTAACGGAATTGCGTCACTTGGGCCCGCTGCGGGAAGAAACTGGGTTTCTTCGGGGAGCTCAACCAAGCTCGAACTTGAGGCTATTGACGTTTCTGTCCGCCGGGAGCAAATAAATTTTTCATAAAAAACCTGTACTTTGCATAAAAATCTCCCCTTCACCCGGATATATAAGTAGCAGCTTCAAGGCCAGGCTGCTATCTAAAACAAACCAGCACTAGCTGGAAATGCCTTCAGATTCTTATGTTTAAGCCCCAGCAAGGGGCGGGGTGGATATTTAACTTAATTCTTTCAGAGTTCGCAAAATCCTGTCCGGAAAACCCCCGAACCTTTAAGAATGTACTATCCAACCGGATTCACCAAAACCAGGATAAAAAAATGGCAGATGAAGCGAAAGCAGAAGCACCAAAGCCCGCTCCCATGATTTTTAAGGGTGTGTGCAAGGAGGGAGTTCTCAAAGGCAAAGAAATTGAAGGCAAACTAGATATCAAAGTCAACGTCGAATCTGTCACAACCCCAGAAGCACCGCCCAAAAAATCCGAGTGGGAGCCAGTTATCTTTTGGGTATTGTTTGCATTCATGGCAAACTTGATTGTCGGCGATCCTGCCGGAATGAGAAAAAAATACAGCTCCCCACAAAGGTCTCATTCTCATCAGATGTTAAACCAATCTGGGGAGCAGTCGCTGTTGCCTAAGAAAAACACCAGCAACTTGCCACTTTAGGCTCTGGGAGCCTGCCAGCCGCGCAAATAGTAATAAAAAGACCCGAAATATTCATCGAATACTCGCGTCGTAGTTACCAAAGCTTCTGCACTAGGCAGAAAATCTCCCGCGTCTAAGCGGAGTCTGGATTTTCCTCCTGATGTGGGTTGAAAAGTGTAGAAGTCGGTAGCCCTAGGAATCACCTGGATTCCCATATTCGCAAAAGCGAGGCTGGCACGGCGCATCTGAATCGCAGATGTTACCAGGATTACTTTGCGCGGGACGCCACGGCTGTCGAGTATCTTTCTCACTTCTTGGGCGCTGGTGCGTATGTTGCTGCCGTTATCGTCGAGAACAATACTGCTGCGCGGCACGCCCATGTTGTTTGCCAGCAAAGTCTCGATATCCTTCGCTTCCCCAACATAACCCTCCAACTCTGGTCTGGGGCCAGCGGTAACGATAACCATCGGTGCCACTTTTTGGCGGTACAAAACGGCAGCATAGGGCAAGCGATTACCTGTATCTGTCAGTTGAATCGCTACTCGGTTGGGGATGTGAGGCTGAGTGGTTCCCTTGCCTAGGAGAACTATCGCCGCGGCAGTTTCATCGCAGCAAGCTGTGCGGACGGCAGCAGCGGCGTCCCGTTCTGCTTGGTCGGCGAACCAGTAAGCGACAACTGGCATACTCGAAAGGATCAAAACTAGCAGCGCTGCCAGGATCATTCTCGGCGCCGGGTTGCGGATGCCCCCGTTCGTGATCAGCGCCGATGCAATCACCAGCAGAGTGATGGAAAAACCCAGCGGCTTAAAGAAGAAGGCTATGAGCCCGAAAATCGCTGCTCCGACTGGTGTGTCTGGCGCAAAAAAAGCCAGGAACAAAAGGCTGATCAGCAGCAAAACGCGCAGTCGGTCTAATAACGGATTGTCTTTACCTCCTGATTGATCCCACCACGATTTGATCAGTGAGAACAGGAGGAATAGAAATAGAATGCGAGCTAACAGTTCTGGCATCTTGCAATATTCTGTGTCTTCATAAATTAGTACGGAAGTGTGGAAACGAGCGCGAATTTAGCTGCGGGAGGAAATACGGGCATCGGTGGGTTTTTAACTTTCGCGAATAACGCAGTCCGATCGCATTTATTCTGATGCTCGATTCCGGTCAGCTATCAACTATTGGTTGCAGGGTGCAAGCCCGCTACTTCCAGTCACAGATTGCTGACTGTTAATTGGTAATTGATAACTGGTAATAGTTGATTGGTAATTGGTAATGGATCGAGGACGCCGCAGGTGGAATTGACAATTCAAGCCTGCTTTGTTCTGCCTACTTTTTTCCCCATTACCTGTTACCGATTCACCAATCCCAATTTATCGGCGCTTCAGTTGATTCCGAATTGCCTGCGTTACCGTTTGAATTACTTTAACACGAGCATAATACTTGTTATTGGCCGCAATTAGCGTCCAGGGAGCAGCCGGCGTGCTGGTGCGCTGAATCATTTGATTCACCGCTACTTCATAATAATTCCACTTTTCCCGATTCCGCCAATCTTCCTCGGTGAGTTTGTATTGTTTAAATGAATTGTTTTGCCGCTCTGTAAACCGCTTTAGTTGCTCGTCAGGACTGATGTGCAGCCAGAATTTAACTAAGACACAACCGAAACTGGTGAGTTGCTCCTCAAATTCGTTGATTTCCTGATAAGCTCGGCGCCATTCGGGTTCGGTGGCAAATCCTTCGACTCGCTCGACGAGCACTCTACCATACCAACTTCGATCGCAAATGCTGATTTTACCAGCAGTTGGCAGCCGCTGCCAGAACCGCCAGAGGTATTGGTGGGCTTTTTCTTCGTCTGTCGGCGCCCCAAAGGCATTAACGGTGTAACTACGGGGGTCTAATACATCCGTCAAGCGTTTGATTGCTCCTCCTTTACCGGCGGCGTCCCAACCTTCAAACAGCACTAACACGGGGATTTCCTCTTCGTAGATACTTTGTTGCAGTTTCCCAAAACGGGTTTGTTCCTCGCGAAGTTGCTGTTTGTATTCGTCGGGCGACAACGATTGAGTTAAATCTACTTGGGCCAGCAAGTCGGGTTCAGTAGGTTGTAAGTGTTCTTGATGCGGCAATTGTATCGGTGCTGATTGCATCGTTCGTCTGTCTAAGGCTTCTGTAATTGTCGCTGCCATTTGCGTTAAAACTTTGACTCTCGCCCAGCGCTGACAATCGCCTTCTACTAGCGTCCAAGGTGCCGGGCCCGTGCCGGTTTGGGCTACCATTTCTTCGGCAAAAGTTGTGTATTCTTCGTATTTTTTGGCTTGTTTCCAATCTTCGGGTCGCACTCGCCAAGCTTGTAAGGTGTCGTCTTCTAGTTTTTTGAGCCGATGCTTGAGTTCTTTTTTGCTCAAGTGAATCCAAAATTTGGCAATTGCGGCGCCGTCATCAACCATCTGCCGCTCGAAGGCATTGATTTGCCTGATGACTGTGGGTACTTGGGCGTCGGAGACTCGATCGAACAATCGGTCTTCTAAAATGTGAGTGTACCAACTGTGGTAGAAAAAACCAATTTTGCCGCGGGCGGGGAGTTTCTGCCAAAACCGCCACAGGAAAGGATAGCCCATTTCTGCATCTGACTGCGGCCAAATCGGGTGGACGGCAAACCCCCGCGGGTCCATGTACCCTACCATTTGTTTGACTAAAGCACCCTTGCCGGCAGCGGCCCAGCCTTCGAGAACGATAATTGCGGGCAATTTTTTTTCCCAGCAGGCCAGTTGGAGCGATCGCAACTGTTGCATTAAAATTTCTATCTTGGCATCATAGGTTTCTTTATCCAGGGAGATATCTAAATCGAGGTTGTCGAGCATATTTACCTCATATTAATCTGTAAAAAACAGTTTAACGTTAGTTTAACGTTAGGATAAAATTAAATCCTCAACTCAGGGAAAAACGTTATAAAAATTACAGTTACGGCTGGTTAAAAGCCGGAGCGCTCCTGCAATCAAATGCCAGCCTCGTTAATACTAGCAACATTCCCTCGATTTCCAAGTTGCAAAAAAAAACAGCTCAGGTTATAGTTGAAATAGGCAACTTTTAAATAAGTTCAACTTCTCCCCTCCGCCGATCGGGCGAGTTAACAGGAGGAGCCAAAAATCCCTGAAAAAGGATTTCTTGTAAAAAGAGCAAAAGTAAAAATTAACTACCCGGTGGGGGTGACAACTTCTTTACTTAGCTGTAGAAACTTTATTCAAACAATAGTAGTTACTTAAGCACCAAGCTTGGTAACGAAAGAGAGCGCGACTCATCGACATCCAGCCATAAACTTACCTACAAAACTAGCCCAAAAGGCAAACCAATTTTTATGATTGCGCTATAAGATAAAACCTGAAAGCCTGGGTGATATAAACAGGTTTCTGAGTTTTATCGACACCATTCTCCAATACTAAAAACAGTTTAGATGCGGGCTCGCGTGCTCGCCCCACAAGAGTATTTATTTCTTGTGGAACAGGTCGAAAAGCCTGTTGCTGACGTTTGTCCAAAATGTCTGAATTACTGTACTTGTTTGCCAATACCAACTAAGAGGAACAGTCCGAAATTACGGATTGCAAGTTTTTCATGAATATCTTGACAACACGCTCCTACAAGGGCGAAACTGACTGGTGCGCGATCGCAAATTTGATCGATGCTTGCGAAGCCGTAGATAGACTCGGCGAAGAAGTCTCAGCAACTGAACTTAAGCTAATACTTGATGCACCCAAACTCGATCAAGCCCGCGACGTGCAGTTGTGGGAAGATGGTAATTACCAACTAATCGGTTTGTCACTCCTAGATATGCCAGATTTGCCAGAGGAAATAGACGCTTGTCTCTGGTTTTACGTGCATCCAAATGTGCGCGGCGCAGGTTTGGAAAAAGATATTATTAAATGGGGAGAAAAGCGACTGCGTGAAGTCGCGAAAGAACGGAATTTACCTGCAAAATTGCGTACCTACAGCCGCGAGGACAAAACCGATGAGATGCGGCTGTTAGAAAAACAGGGCTTTGAGGTCGATCGCTATTTTTGGACAATGGCCCGATCCCTCGCCGAACCCATACCAAAACCCGAATTTCCCGCAGATTTTGCGCTGACACACGTATCAGGAGAACAAGACATCCAACCCTGGGTAGAGATGTTCAACCAGTCATTTATCGATCACTGGAATCACCACGATTTAACTGCGGAAACGGTGCGTTACTGGATGCAAGATGCCAATTATCAGCCGGAATTAGACTTAATTGCTGTTTCGGGCGATCGTAAATTTGCAGCTTTCTGCGATTGTCAAATCAAACCCCAAAAAAACGCCCACAGCGGCACAAAAGACGGCTGGATTGAATTGTTGGGTACGCGGCGCGACTTTCGGAAAATGGGTTTAGGAAAAGCGATGCTTTTAGCTGGTTTGCATAAGTTGAAAGCAGCGGGTGCAAACACAGCTAAACTCAGCGTTGATGCTGACAGTTTGACAGGCGCGACAAAGCTTTACAAATCTGTCGGTTTCCGCCCGATGGAAACTTGGATAGAGTGGGCTAAGACAGTTTAGAAAAGGTTGGCAGTGAAGGGGAGAATCCCGACTGCTTAAAGAAGTCGGGGTTCTCAAGTGCGATCAAATTTTGCGATCGACTTTTGGGTCAAGTACGATCGCCCTTTTGGATCGAAGGGGCGATCGTACTTTTCTTGATTTCCTAAATCAACTGGAAATTAGCCGATGTAATCGTATTGGCACTCACTCCAATCATCACACCTAACTCCTCTCCTGTCAAGACATTTTTGATGAGAGTTCCCTGAGTATTTTGAGTTATTGCTAACTGACCAAAACTCAAACCTCCGCTTAATCCAATCAAGTCTTGACCGATGGTAAAATCAGCGATGATATCAAATCCTTGACCAGCTTTTAAGACAAAGATATCGTTAGCGCTACCGCCAATCAAACTATCATTGCCTAAGTCTCCGTAAAGGATATCAGAGCCTTTTCCCCCCAGGAGAGTATCATTATCTTCCCCTCCATAAAGAGTATCATTTCCTTCACATCCTCCCAGGATATCGGCTGCTTCGTTACCGCTAATTAAGTCATTACTTTCACCGCCGCAGATAGTATCCGAACCTAACTGTCCAAACAGGTAGTCATCACCTTGACTACCAAGCACGATGTCATTTCCTTTGCCTCCAAATAAGGTGTCATTATCCTTGCCACCATCGATGAAGTCATCATCTTTATTGCCAAGAATGATGTCATTACCTTCGCGGCCATGTAAGGAGTCATTGCCTTTGCCTCCGAAGATTAAATCGTTGCCCAATTCGCCAAGAACGATGTCGTTTCCTTCATCTCCATAGAGGATGTCGTCACCTTTGCCTCCGGTGATGAAGTCGTTGCCTTGGTTGCCATTAAAGATGTCGTTGCTGGCACCACCATATAAGTTGTCATTCCCGGATTTGGCATCGAATATATTGCCGTTGTTACTGCCTAGAAATTCATCGTTTTGGGCAGTGCCTATTTGAATGGACGATACACCAAGTATGGTGTTTTCAACTGAGTTAGGTTGGTTTAAGTTGGGATAGGCAATGTCATCGCAGATGCAGTCGTCATTGGGGATGTTGTTGGTTGTTGGTGTTGGCGTTACCGATGGTGTTGGCGTTACCGATGGTGTTGGCGTTACCGATGGTGTTGGCGTTACCGATGGTGTTGGCGTTACCGATGGTGTTGGCGTTACCGATGGTGTTGGCGTTACCGATGGTGTTGGCGTTACCGATGGTGTTGGCGTTACCGATGGTGTTGGCGTTACCGATGGTGTTGGCGTTACCGATGGTG
>NZ_JAUBPW010000160.1:0-1727 GCF_036700965.1 Microcoleus sp. Pol8_D6
TGAAAGAGGTGATAGAAACGGCTCGCCAAGTGACGGGAAAAGAGATTAAGGCTGTTGAGTGCGATCGGCGTCCGGGCAACCCGCCGGCTTTGGTTGGCAGCAGCAAAAAGGCGATCAAAACCTTGGGTTGGTCTCCATAATATCCCGACATCAAGGATATTATATCCCATGCTTGGCAGTGGCATCAAAAGTGTCACCACTCTTAATATGTAGCGTGCTTATAGCGCACCTTACCATTACAGCACAATTTGATTGAATTCTTGTGGGGAGTAGGGGTTTGGCGTCCGGCCAGCCCCAAAAATACAATATGCTAATAATATCTGCTAAATCGGGACAACTCGGCAACCGACTGCTGCTTTTTGCTAATTTCATTGCTTGGGCGATCGAGCATAATTTGACTGTTCTCAATCCGGCTTTTGAGGAATATGCAGAATTCTTTGTGGGAACCGCAGGGGATTTTTTGTGTTGTTATCCTCCTCCATATTTTACCGTAGGAGGTAACAAGTTAGTCAGAAGCCAATATTATAATTTTATTAAATATTTAAGCAGCAAAAAAAATTTAAAAACGCAAGAAATAACCCGAAAAAAACCTTTTAGTTGGCTTACATATCAGGATATCGCACAAATCAAGCAGGGTTCAATTGTTTGTTTTCAAGGCTGGCTATTTCGAGATGGCTGGTTTGTAGAAGATCTCCCCTATTTACACAAGTACGCCGACCAAATTAGAGCCTACTTTGCACCATTAGAGCGATATAGAATCAATGTAGATCGTTTGATATTGAATTTAAAAGATAACTCTGATATGCTAGTCGGAATTCACATCCGTCAAGGTGATTATGCTCAGCATCAACAGGGGAGATACTTTTACACTACTCAGCAATATTTAGAAGTCATGAATTCTGTGGTAAGGCTATTTGAAGGAAAAACAATCAAGTTTTTGATTTGTTCTAATATCCCACAAAAATCGAGTTTATTTGATAATTTTAACTGTGGATTTGGCAGTGGTCATTTAATTGAAGATATGTATGCTTTGGCTGAGTGCGACTATGTTGTCGGGCCGCCTAGCAGTTATACTATGTGGGCTTCTTTTTATGGAGATAAACCTCTTTACATGATCGCAAATCTTAATAAAACAATTAACCTGAAAGATTTTGTACATTTTTATGAATGGCAAGGAATTTTTCACGAACGAGATGACTGGAGTGAGAGCTTTTGGGAGTGGACACACGCTCGGTAAATAAGTAAATCAATAAGTAAATAAATGAATTCAAATAAATTAGCAGTCAAGGGATTTATTACTATATTAACTGGTCTTTACTCTTTCCAGGATTGCGTTCATTTTCTGGCGTCTATCAGGAAGTTTCACCGGGAACCAATTATTATTTTAATAGATAGAGTTCCTCTAATTTTATATCCTTTACTTCAGGTGTTCGGAAATGTCATATTGAAACCTGCACCCTCTAATGAAAATCCTGTTTTAGCATCGCGACAAGCTAAGCTGGCTTTGTACGGGGAATCTTTGTTTGAGAAAACTATTTATATGGACTGCGATATTTGTTTGCTGTCGCCAATAGATGAGGTTTTTGATTTTCTTGATGGGGTAGATTTGTTGGTGACGGAAGATGTGCAGCCTGCGATTGCTAAAGCGGCAAATTTATTAAGAGTTAAGCAGGATATTCTGTCAACTTTGCAGTCTGTCGGGTTGCCGCTAAATGCAAATAGCATTC
>NZ_JAUBPW010000020.1:0-89703 GCF_036700965.1 Microcoleus sp. Pol8_D6
ACGTCAGTGTCGATAAATCCTGTGACGCTTTCGCTGAATGTTGCTGTTACTAAAAATGGTGCGTTTGTGGTTGTTGGTGATGCGGATGTTAAGGTAACTGTTGGTACTGTAGCATCAGCGGTGCGAACCAGTTGTGTGGCTGCGGTATTGTTGTTACCAGCGGTATCGGTTGCTCTTGCTGCTGGGATATCAACTGTGACAGGACCATCAGCATTCGGTGTAACGGTGAAATTATAAGTTGTACCAGTACCTGTAAATCCACTAACAGTGCCGTTAGCAACAGTCACGTCAGTGTCGATAAATCCTGTGACGCTTTCGCTGAATGTTGCTGTTACTAAAAATGGTGCGTTTGTGGTTGTTGGGGATGCGGATGTTAAGGTAACTGTGGGGACAAGAGTGTCTACAACCAAGGCTTTGCTATTAGCTAAAGATTGTCCGGCAGGAATAGTTAATGTTGCATTATTTCCAGCAGCATCTTTTAAGGTGGCACTTCCCCCTAAAGTTATGCTAATTGAGTTAAGGTCGGTGCTATTTTGTCCTGCTGCTGGAGTGTATGTACCCACAGCAGATGTGCCTGTGAAAGGTGCAATAGTTACAGTCCCACCTGTGTCTAAGGCGACTGTCATGCTACCGCCGGCTAAGGTAAGTGCTTCGCTGAAGTTGACGGTGACATTTATGTTGCCAGTTGTGTTGTAACTGCCATCGGCGGTGGTAGAGGTGATGCTGGTGACTGTGGGTGCAAGAGTGTCAATTACTATTGCTTTATTTGCACCTAAAGAGTTAGCAGCAGCGGGAGTGGGTAAGGTTAAAATCGCATCAGCAGTGGCAGCATTCTTAATAGTTCCGCCGCTTAAAGATAAGGCAGTTGTGGAAAGATAGTCTAAGTCGGCACTGCTATCACCTGCTGCTACTGCGTACCGGAATGTCAAGGTGTTGCTACCTGTTCCTGAAAGATAACTAGCGACGGGAGTTACGCTTGCTAAACTTAGTTGCGGTGTACCTGTGACGTTGACGATTTGTGAGAATTGAACGGTGATGTCGATGTTTGTGCCAATGCCATAACTGCCGTCTGCGGTGGCTGCGCTGACGTTGGTAATGGTGGGAGGGGGGTTAATGGTGATGGCGGCGGTTTCGGTGACGCTGCTGAAAACGCTGGATGTGGTGTTATTGGTTTGGTCTGTGGTGTAGTTAGCGGTAGTGCCATTTGTGCCAACTATTCGATCCCAAGCGGCGAAGGTAATGGCGTTGGTGAGGGTGCCGTTGTAACCTGTGTTGGGAACAAATCTCAGTTTTGTATTAGCATCACTGGCTAAGAGTAAGGCGTTGGTGGCAGAAACGGCTGGGGCGTTATTCCAGGTTGTGCCGTTGGTGGTGTATTGCCAAGTGCCGTTAGCGGTGTTTAAGGCAGTGATGGCGATGCCTTGGGAGGCGGTGGCGTTGGGATCGGTGATTTTTGTGCCGCCGAGGTTGGTGATGATGGTGGAGATGAGTGTGCCTGTACTGGCGCTGTCGTTTTGGTTTTGGGCGTTGAGAGTGGGTGTGCCGGAATAATCGAGGACTGGGGAGTTGTTGACTAAGACGCTGACTGTGGTGGGAGTGGAAACTACGCCGTCGGTGGCGGTGTAGGTGAAGGTGTCTACACCGTTGAAGTTGGCGTTGGGGGTGTAGCGGATGTTGCGTTTAGGATCGATCGCGATCGATCTGACCCAGTTATCCATGCCGCTACTGGGGTTGAAAGCAGTATCCAGGCTGCCGTCGGCGTTCATTCTGGCGATATAGTTGCGAGCTGTGCCGTTGACTGTGGTGAAACTGCCGCCTGCGTAAAGTTTGCCACTGCTGTCTATGGCGATCGCATAGACAGTGCCACCCATGCCGCCAGTGGGGTTGAAAGCAGTATCCAGGCTGCCGTCGGCGTTCATTCTGGCGATTCTGTTGCGAGCTGTGCCGTTGACTGTGGTGAAATCACCGCCTGCGTAGGGCTTACCACTGCTGTCAACCGCGAGCGCATAGACACCGAAATTTATGCCGCCAGTGGGGGTGAAAGCTGTATCCAGGCTGCCGTTGGCGTTCATTCTGGCGATTCTGTTGCGAGCTGTGCCGTTGACTGCGGTGAACTCGCCGCCTACGTAGGGCTTGCCACTGCTGTCAACCGCGATCGCATAGACATCGAAATTTATGCCGCCAGTGGGGGTGAAAGCAGTATCCAGGCTGCCGTTGGTGTTCATTCTGGCGATTCTGTTGCGAGCTGTGCCGTTGACTGTGGTGAAAGTGCCGCCTACGTAGGGCTTGCCACTGCTGTCAACCGCGATCGCATAGACACTGTTATTCATGCCGCCAGTGGGGTTGAAAGTAGTATCCAGGCTGCCGTCGGCGTTCATTCTGGCGATTCTGTTGCGAGCTGTGCCGTTGACTGTGGTGAACCAGCCGCCTACGTAAAGTTTGCCACTGCTGTCGAGGGCGAGCGCTCTGACCCAGTTATTCATGCCGCCAGTGGGGTTGAAAGCAGTATCCAGGCTGCCGTCGGCGTTCATTCTAGCGATAGCGTTGCGAGCTGTGCCGTTGACACTGCTGAAACCGCCCCCTACGTAAAGTTTGCCACTGCTGTCTAGGGCGATCGCATAGACACCGTTACTCATCCCGCCAGTGGGGTTGAAAGCAGTATCCAGGCTGCCGTCGGCGTTCATTCTGGCGATATTGTTGCGAACTGTGCCGTTGACTGTGGTGAAATTGCCCCCTGCATAAATCCAATCGTTGATGGTGGCAGTGCCGTTAGTAGGCGCAGTGGTGATGCTTTGCACTGAGACGCGACTGCTGCCCGTGTCGTTGGCAAGCACATCGATACTGGTAGCGGTCGAGTTAACTGTAACCGCTTTGTTATCTGGGTTAGCAACGGCTGGTAGGATGTATTTGTAAGTTTTGAGACTTTCAGAATTAAACGGTATTGATGTTTCTATCGTGCCTGTTTCTACTTCTAAGTTCCAGTCGCCTCCTAATTCTGCATTGCCTGTAGTATTATTCGATGCTGCTACATCAGCTAAAGTTAATTCGCTCAGTTCTTTAACAAATTTGATTCCTGTTTCTCCTGCGGCTACATCGCAGCCGTAGAGGTGGATATTACCATTTTCTGTTAAGGCATTTCCCCACTGTTTGATCTGAGTGCTGAAAGTTGCTATCTCTTTGTCATTGAGGGTGTCTGCGCCGAGTTTTAGGCTGCCTGGGCTGCCGTGTGAAAGGATATGAACTGCTTCAATATCTTTTTGAGTAGCTAAGGCGTTTGTAATTTGGTCGATCCCGCTTAAATTGTCATTTAAAATGAAAATTTGAGCAGCATCGGCGTTTTGAATGAGGCTTTGATAATCTTGTACAGAAGAGTCAACGAAAATAATTTGCTTGTTGGCGGTTGGTACGTTCATAACTGCTGAAATCCTTTATATATATCGTTTAGAGTTAAATCTGGCTGTTGTTGCAACCCCCGCGTCAAAGCTTAAGTTCTCGCTATGAGGACTGAAGAATTTATTAGTTTTACTGCTCCAATCAATCGGGCGGTAAAATTGTTAGCTTGTTGCGCTGGATTATTAAATAACCTCGAAACATCAAAGGCGTTGCGCCGACTCAGTAGCTCAATGCTGTCCATAATCCCAGCAATGTTTCTGACACAGCAGATAACTTTGGCTTCCGGAAATAGTTCCCGAATTAATGGCAATTTGCTGCATCACAGGGGATTGGTGTCCAAGATCACTTGTTTTTCAGCTTGCGGGTGGTAATAAGCTGAAAAGATGCTCATAATCAGTGCCAGTTTTTGTTCAGAGGAAATGAACACGGAAAACTCATTATCTTCGGTCATGGCTGACCACATTCGCTCCCCTAAACCCCCAACGGGGGAGGTCATGGCGGCGTGAAAGCGAGGATTTTGTCGGAGTAATGCTGCCAGTAAAGTAGAGCCCGATCGGGGTAGTCCTGATATGAAGTGGGCTTTCACTTGCCTAGGGTGGGAATGGGTGTTTAGAACTTAAATACAACTTAAATGTATCATACTAAAGACATATCTTTTATAGCAGATTTTTTATTTAACAGTTCGCAACACAATATCAAGGTTTACGATATCTTTACAATCTAGACATCGTGGGTTGACTTTTTCTATCTCTATAATTGCTTCCGGACTCTGCCTTTATAAGTCGGAAAAGTCAGATATTTGCCATGATTACAGAATTACTTTGGAACTTTGACCGCAGATGGTGGGGGATATACGCAGAGGGACGCAGATTAGGATACAGTTTGTTTAGTTACCTCAACATAAATATGTTCTAATCGCACCGGATATCGAGCGATTGAATCAATAGAAATTCCATCGAACAGCAAAATAATCTCTTTTAATTCTAAACGTTCCGGCAGCCAAAAAGCTAAATCGCTACCGTAGCGGCGGGGGATAAAACTGTATTGTTTAGCGCGGGCGATGACTTCAGCTTCTTCGTCGGTTTTTACTACGATAATTTCTTGAGCCGGAATCAGTTTTTGCAACTCCTCTAAACTACCTTCAGCCACAATGCTGCCATTTTTAAGAATCCCGATTTTCTGACACAGCCGCTCAGCTTCATCCAACAAGTGAGTTGTCAGCAAAATTGTAATTCCTTCCGATTGCAAGCGCTGAATTAACTCCCAAATTTCATAGCGGGCCTCAATATCTAAACCCGTTGTCGGTTCGTCTAAAATTACTAATTTAGGTTGGTGCACCAATGCTACGGCAATATTCAAACGGCGCTGCATTCCTCCGCTCAAAGTTTCCACGGGGCTTGTAGCTCTATCTGTCAAATTTACTGCTTTCAAACAGTGTCTTACTTGATAGCGGCGCTGCTTGCGCTCTAAGCCGTAAATTTGAGCAAAAAAATGGAGGTTTTCTTCGCAGCTAAGGCTTTTGTAAAGCAAATTTTCTTGAGGCGCTACCCCTATTAACAATTTTGTAGAGTCAGAAACAGGTTCGCCATTAATAGAAACTTGGCCGCTGTCGGCATTTAGCAAATTACATAAAATATTGATAGTTGTAGTTTTGCCCGCCCCGTTTGGCCCCAGCAAACCGTAAATTTCTCCAGCTTGAATGTGCAGTGTTAAATCTTTAAGCACTGAACGCTCGCCATAGGACTTATTTAGCTTTTCTATTTGCAGCACTGCTTTAATTCTCCGTATTATCTTATATATTTAGGGTTGTTTCTGAACGATTAAACCGCAGAGAGCGCAGAGTATCCAGAAGATAGAGATGAATAATTACGACATAATGAGATAGTTTTAAAGTCTTCTTTCTACTCGCAGCATCCTGCGGTAAGAAAGCCATCCACCTGCAATCATGGCAATAGAAAATATGAATAAATACCAAAAGTGTTCGGCAATATCAGCCAAATCTTTGCCATCAGCCCACACGCCCATCAGCGCTTCGTTCATGTGATAAATTGGATTGTACTGGGCGAGTTCCAGCAAACTTTTGGGAAATAGCGAAGTAGGTAAGAATGCGCCTCCTAAAATCAACAAAGGAACGCCGAAAGCTGCTACTAGGGAGTTGACATCTTCAGTGCGCCTCGCAAACTGGGTGCCGAGAATAAAGCCTACACCTACATAAGATACAATACTGAGCATAATAATCGCACATCCTAACAGGATAGAGCCTTGAAATTGTGCTCCTAAACAAGAGGCGATCGTGTATACTAAAATTACCTGACCGATGCCGATGCAACTGTGAGCCAAGAAAATTCCTAAAAAGTAGGAAGTGCCGCTAAGCGGGGAAATAAACAAGCGTTTGAGGGTATGCTGTTCTCGCTCTGCTACTACTGTTGCTACGCTACCACCGAGACAGCTAAAAAATAAAGCCGCTCCTACTAAGCTGGCAGGTGCAGCAACTTCAAAGGCTTTTGCTGTGGTGAGATTAGCGCGTTCTTTTAAAATTAAACCATTAATTAGCAAGATAGAAACTGGAAAAATACTCCACAAGACTAAGCTGCGTCGCCGCCTCCCCAATTCAATTAAAATCCGCTGTGCTACTGCGAGCGTTTCGTACCAGTATTTCATAGGAAATATATTAGTATTGTTAGAATTGGGAATTGGCGATCGCGCCACCGGATATCATACCATAGAGATGCCAATAAGTTGAACTCTCAATAAAAAACCCGCAGACGCGGGTTTTGTGATTTTAGGGGGGATAGGTTTTAACACCAGTTAAAAAAACAGAACGGAACAGTAACAACTTCTAAACCCATATCGAATCAGTCATTCCCAATTTTTTAATCGAAAATCGAATATCGAATATCGAAAATTGTTTAACTTGTCGCCCTCTGTCGTTGCTCTCAATTAATACTAAAGTTCTTACCTCTGTAGCATCCTTGAAAAGAAGTTAAACTGGTGCGGCTTCTTTGTTCCAATTGACTCACGAGGGAAGAAGTATTGAAACTGTCAGGGGTAGCACCCCACTTGTAGATAAAGTCGCCGAGATTGTGTCCGGTTTCTTCGTAGCTGTGTTCTTCAATTGGAATTCCCGAAACTCCTGAAACAGTTTGGTTGTGGTATCCGTTAAGAATGATTTTTTCGATAACGGCTCCCGGTTCTGCGGTAATGTTCCATTGCACCGGTTCGTAGGCTGAAAGGGCGAGAATTATTGGCTTGTTTCGGCGTTCTACTTTGACTTCGATCGCACTTTTTGATAAATTTCGGTTCTTGTGATCCGCGTTAGCTTCGTAAACGCCTATTAAATGAAGTTCTTTGTTTCCGCTTGAGGAACCGATATAAGCTGAAAAATCGTCGGAACCGCCAAGCCCGCAGTTGGCGCCAGAACTAATTGGGGAAATAAAAGCAGCTTTTTCGGCGATTTTCTGCTGCACGGCCGGCACTACCCACAATCCGGTTCCGATGCCTAAAGCACCTATCAAAGCAGCCGCGATACCGAAAGGAAGGGCATTTGTGAGGTGGCGAACAACTGGTTTGGTTGTTAGTTGAGATAGGGTTTGCTGCCAAGTTTCACCAGTTTGTCGATCGGCATTCCCGCCATCGAGACAGGCCAATAAACCTAAACTTTCCGGCTGTTCTAGCAGACTTTGAACTGTTTTCCCTTCGCCGACGTAGAGATTTCTAGTTTCTGTATCTAAAAGCAGCCAGTAGCGATCGCCCTCGCCGAGGTTGTACTCTTGTACTGCAGGATCGACTAAATCGTGCTGCAAAAACACCAGCCAAGCCATATTATTTCCCGTGCCGACTGTTTTGCCGTCGCTGGAAATAAGTTGGTCGATGTCTGGTTCCCAGCGCCAAGCAACCCAACGACTATCTCCTCGATAGCCAAGGGATTTTTCTAGTTGCGGATGAGCGGTTATTTGTAAGCGTTGAACTAAGTTTGACACTAGATTTCCTCCCCAAGTGCGTTAGCGAAGCCCTCGCAGAGGATCGGGTCTAGAGCAATTTTGTTCCAATTTATTAAAACAAATATTTTGCTCATGAAGAGCCTCCGAATAATCGGGTTAATTTTGTCTTGCTAATGTTATCAGCCGGTACTTTTCCAACCACACTGGCTTAACAAAAATATGCCTGTTGAATGGTTTAGCTTGAGAACTTGGAGGTGGCGAGCACCCGCCTGGTAATAATTTTAACCTTTGCTGATAACTAATCCTGTTATGGATTAAAGCGGGCTATCTATCACTGCTTCTATCTGGTTGGCCAGTTCTAAAAGAGTGCTGGGCTGATAGCGTCTACAAGTTCTTAGCTTAACTTTTATTTTGCTACTCTGCTACAAAATATGCCGATCGCACCTGACATCAATATTATGCAGAAAAATAAATATTCCGGCTTTCTCGCGACTGAAATATCCCTGAAAAAGAGAACGTTTCCGAGAAACCCGGTTTCTGTGATGAAAGTTCTGGCACTTCGCCGATTATTGGCGGGGGCCATCAATCGCATCTCTAGTCGGTGCAAGGCCTCCGGGGCTAAAGGAACTCGGCGGCACTCTCGGAAGATTGAGATTGGGATTGGGAACTAAATCGCTGTTGCTATCACCAGCATTTCCACCCGTGGGAGACGCACTATTATTGGGATTGGTACTCGGTGAACTTCCCGGATTGAGATTATTGGGATTGGTATTCGCCGGAGTTCCCAGATTGGGATTATTGGGAGTGGTATAGGGCGAACTTCCCGGATTGAGATTATTGGGATTGGTACTCGGTGAAGTTCCCGGATTGGCATTGGGAGTACCTGCGGGCGAAGTTCCCGGATTGGCATTGGGAGTACCTGCGGGCGAAGTTCCCGGATTGGTATTGTTGGGATTGTTGGGATTTGCCGTGCCTGTAGGAGTAGTTATCGGCGTGCCGACAGCATCTCTGGTGAGGGCGTTGGGGTTCGGGGGAGGAGGCGGAGTGTCCCCATTGGGGTTATTTGCAGGAGCATTGGCGGGGTTGCCCGCAACCGGAGCAGGGTTTTGGGGAGCAGCATTGCTGCCACACAAGCTGACTAAATCAAAAGTTGTGCCGCCTCGGGTTTCGATGAAGCAAACCGGCACATTTACATCGGGGTTTGAGGCTCTGGGAAAATCGGCTGTTCCCGGCATGGGACGGCTAAAGGCAGCTTCAGCCATCAGTGGGGTCAAGGCCGCCGATAGAGCGGCGATTGTTCGCAATAATCTCATCAGCGTTTCCTCAAATGTATAATTTTATTTTCTCCAGTATTGCCCATAAATTGCCAAGTGTCGTCACTCTAAAAGCCGATCGATCTTTTTGACAACTGCTTCTACAGGCCCACCGCTGGCTGCAACATCTCGCGCAGACAGAAAGTACAGGTAGAAAAAGGCGAAAGTGCAACAGTCGCGCATCCGTTGCCCTTCTTCCTTGATATTTTTAGTACCGAATTCGCGGGTCAACGTAAGCGTTCAAAATATCAATTACAATGCTGGCAATTACGACAATTGCCGCAAAAAACACCACAATACCTTGAACAGTTGGATAATCCCGCAAGCTAATCGCTTCGTAAAGACGATTTGCCAACCCCGGCCAAGAAAAAGTAACCTCTGTTAAAATAGCACCGCCCAACAGTGCAGCAAAAGTCAATCCTAAGACAGTAATCACCGGAATTAGTGCATTTTTCAGAGCGTGAGCCCATAAAATCTGGAATTCTGGAATGCCTCTAGCTCTAGCTGCTTCGACATAATCTGCTTGCAAAGTTTGCTTGAGATTCACCCTGACAATGCGCTCGAAAATTCCGCTCAAAAGAATGCCCAAGGTCAAACTCGGAAGTGCTAAATAATGCAAAGATGTGAGAAACTGACCAGGGTTAGCGCTCAGAAGACTGTCAATAGTGTATAGTCCTGTGTAGCCTTCGGGGGCGGGGAATGTGACGGGAAAGCGAGTTCCCAAGGGGAACCATCCCAACTGCACCGCGAAAATTAATTGCAAAACCATGCCGGCCCAAAAAGCGGGCAGCGAGTAAGTGATAATGCCAAACAAACGGCCGACAGCATCGAAAATAGTGTTGGGGCGGGATGCTGCCAGGGAACCGATACTGATGCCGACAATTAAAGCTATGGCCATGCTACAAACTGCTAATTCCACTGTAGCGGGGAAATAATCTCCGATAATTTGCCACACGGTTTGTCCGCGAGTGGTGATTGAGGTTCCCAAGTCGAAGCTCAACAAGTCTTTCATGTATTTGAGATATTGCTGCCACAGGGGTGCGTCGAGGCCGAGTTGAGTTCGCATTGCTTCTTTGGCGGCTGCGGGAGCTCGTGAACCGAGAATGGCATCTATGGGGTCGCCTGGAGTAGCCCGCAACAATAAAAATACTGCTGTGGTGATTGTCCACAACATTAGCGGTGCCAGAAGCAAGCGGAGAAAAATATAAGATTGCAGGGCTTTGGAACGAGACATAATATTTGGGAATTGAGAATTGGAAATTGAAAATAGACAGTTGATGCCACTTTAATGTGAAGTTGCACATATCTCGATCCCCCTAAATCCCCCTGGTTGTTGGGGGACTTTGAGAAGAATCTTGTCCCCCCCTTAGTAGGGGCGGTGCCCCCGTGCCCGCCCGCTCGTTAGGGGGGATCACATTCTACGGGGCCTCATAAAAAATTGGTATGAGTGGATTTTACTTACATCTTGCACTATTCTCAAGAACAGGAAAGATGCCTGTTCCACAACAGATAAATTTTATTTTAAACCGTTGCTCCTCGCCCGCCATGAAAGGATGATTGAGAATGGCGCAAGATATCAGTTTTAGCGAAAAAGCCGATCGACTTTTTCGCAATTCCCGATTTTCTTATTCCCCTAGCAGCGATTCAAATGCAGCTTGCAAAGACTTGATATCGCCTACTCTGGCTACTAACAAGTTTTCGCTGCCGGCATCCTGCAGCCTGTGTCTCCAATACTGGATGCTATCGGAATTGTTCATCCAGAAACTAATCACGGTGTTTACAACTCGATCGACATCCCAGCCGCGGTTAGGAGAAACTGTCTCTACGGATGCCACAAACGCATCGAGAGTGCACTTTCGGTTTGCCAAGTATTCTACACCGGACGGCTGCGGTTGTTGCAGCAATTCCTGCTGCTGGTTGAAAAACGTTAAAGTTGGAGATACGCCCAGGATTTCAAATGTATAGTTCATGTCATCCTCCAGAAGTATTATTTTGCCAAAATGTCGCTCCTCCAAAAAAGCCAAAAACGCTTTACTTGGCTGGCGTTGATGAAATGCAGATGCTTCAAATATCCTCTTTGTAGTCGAGCGGGATTTTGGCGGCTTATCTTATTAATAGCAAATTTTTCAACACCAGATTGTCACAGAATTTACATTTGTCCTTGCACGGTAGAAAAAAATAAAATTAAATATTTATTAACCCGGCGTAAGGAAGACAATGCCCACCCGGAGAAAGTGAGCTTATTTTAGATTTAAAAGTTTAGATTAAAAAATTGAATAATTGGCAATGACTGATGGCAAGCATGGTGTGGATCACGGGCCTAAAATTGCTTTTTTTACGGGGTGTGACGTTTTGACAGCGAGTCCCCAGAGCGATCGCCACATTCAGGCAAGTAGTGGCATGATTAATGTTACAAGTTTTTACAGTAGCGGTGGAAACCTCAGCCCTGTTTTGAGTGGCCGCCCACTGCACTTCACTATTTGTGTACAACCTTGTAACTTATATCGAGGATCTCTTTTAAGCGACAAACGATACGCAAACCTGGTAGGTGTCAAAATATTGATGTTATTGAAAAGTCTGAGCAGTTGTGTGATGAAAAGCTCGCCCAAGATGTCACTAAGCCTAGTTTTGTTGATACCGCTGGTGGTGCAAATCTCCGTAGCAGTCGGCGTGACTGGATGGCTTTCGTTTCGCAACGGCCAGAAAGCTGTCAATGACCTTGCTACGAGGTTAAGCTTGGAAGTTGCAGCGAGGACGAAAGAAAATTTCCGCAGTTTTGGGGATGTGTCTCACCTGTTCCTGCAAATGAATACTGCTGCGATCGCTTCTGGAAACTTAGACCCGGAAGACTTCCCCAACTTAGAGCGCTATTTGTGGAACCAGACCAAGCTGAGCGATCGAAATACAACCATCTACTACGGCGACGAACAGGGCAGATTCCTCTTGCTCAAGCGAGAAGCAGAACACTTAGTATACATCAGAGATGAATCAACCGCTCCCAACCGCCAAATTTATCGCCTAGATAGCCAAGGAAATCGCACTGAGCTAATCAAAACCGTCCCCTATGACCCCCGTACTAGACCGTGGTACAAAGCTGCCAAACAGTCAGGCAAAGCCACTTGGTCTCCTATCTACACCTTCGCAGCACCGCCCGTGCTGGGGATTACGCCGGTGATGCCCATCTACAACCAAACGGGTAGCCTGCAGGGGGTACTGGCAATTGACCTAACTCTTTCTCAAATCAGCGATTTTCTCAAAAGCATTAAAATTAGCCCGTCGGGACAAGTTTTTGCGATCGAACGCAGCGGCGAAATAGTCGCCAGTTCCACAGACGAATTGCCCTTTGTCACCGACAAAGACGGACAAAAACGGCTGTTGGCGACTAGGAGCAAAAATTTGCTAATTCGATCGGCATCCACATACTTGCAAAAACGATTTGGTAGTTTTGAACAAATTGACAGCCAAGGACAGTTTACCTTCGAGATAGACGGCAAACGTCAATTTATTACCGTTGCTCCCTTGCAAGACGGCCGCGGCCTCGATTGGCTGATTGTAGTCGCAATCCCGGAAGCCGACTTTATGGAGCAAATTAACGCTAACACTCGCACAACTATCTTATTGTGCTTTTTTGCCTTCGTACTGGCGATCGCACTGGGAATTTTCACCTCTCGCTGGGTTGTCAAACCGATTACCCGATTGTTGCAAGCTTCCAAAGCTTTAACAAAAATGTCTGAGTCATCCGAATTCACCTCCGCAGAATTAAACGGCGAAGTCGAAGTTCAAGGCGTCAAAGAACTCGGCCTTCTAGCTCAGTCTTTCAATCAAATGGCCCGACAATTGCGATCGTCTTTTGTTGCCCTAGAACAAACCAACTCTAGTTTAGAACAGCGAGTAGCAGAGCGGACTGCCGAACTCGAAGCGGCAGAAGCAGAATTGCGGGCTTTGTTTGCAGCTATGAATGAATTAATTATAGTTGTGGACGCCAGCGGTCGCTATTTAAAAATCGCGCCCACAAATCTTTCTCTGCTCTACAAACCAATCGAAGAATTAGTTGGCAAAACAGTCACAGATGTGTTTCCGCAAGCTACATCAGACAATTTTCTCAAGCACATCCGAGCAGCTTTAGATACTCAGCAAACTGTCAGCATCGAGTACGATTTAACCATTAGCGACCGCGAAGTTTGTTTTGCAGCCAGCATTTCACCGCTTTCAGCAGAATCCGTCATTGTGGTAGCCCGCGACATTACCGAACAGAAGCGAGCCGAATCAGCGCGACGCCAAAGGCAAAAACAATTGCTCAAACAAAATACGGTTTTGGTAGAACTGGCAAGAAATAAAGCGCTGTATCGAGGCGATTTGCAAGTAGCTTTGAGGCAAATCACCGAAGCAGCAGCTCATACCCTACAGACAGAAAAAGCTGGCGCGTGGCTATACGATGAGAGTCGATCGAAACTGCAATGTCTCGACCAATTTAGTCGCAGCAACCCGCACCATTCCCAAGGTGCCGAAGTCGCAGCAGCCGACTATCCAGCTTATTTTAAAGCTTTGGAAGAACACCGGACGATCGCAGCCGATGACGCACTCTCAGATGTGAGAACCAGAGAATTTGCCGAATCTTACTTTTCAAAAGTGGGTACTACATCAACCTTAGATGCGCCGGTGCGGCTGGGAGGACAAACAGTCGGAGTTATCTGTATCGAACAAGTGGGAACTACTCGCAACTGGACATTAGAAGAACAAAATTTTGCTGCTTCCCTGGCAGATTTGGTATCATTGGCGATCGAAGCCAGCGAGCGCGATCGTACACAAAGCGCTTTGCGTCAAGCAGAACAAAAATATCGTAGCATCTTTGAAAATGCCGTCGAAGGGATTTTTCAAAGAACCCCCGAAGGCCACTTCTTGAGCGTAAATCCAGCTTTAGCCCGCATCTACGGCTACGCCTCTCCCGAAGAATTAACATCAAATCTCACCAATATCAGGCAGCAAGCTTACGTCAATCCTCAGCAGGGCGAAAAGTTTATGCGGGTGATGGAAGAATTCGGAGAAGTTTCGGGGTTTGAGTCACAAGTTTACCGCGTTGACGGCAAGGTAATTTGGATTTCCGAAAGCGCGCGTGCAGTGTGCGACGCCGACGGCAAGGTACTCTACTATGAAGGCAGCGTCGAGGATATTAGCGATCGAAAAGTCTTTGAATCCGCCTTGCAACTCGCCCTAGAAGCAGCCGAAGCAGCTTCCACCGCAAAAAGCGCATTTTTGGCAAACATGAGCCACGAACTGCGAACACCTCTGAATGCCATCATCGGCTACAGCGAAATGCTCCAAGAAGAAACCGCAGAATTGGGTTACGATGAACTCACCCCAGATTTAGACAAAATTCGTACTTCCGGCCGACACTTGCTATCCCTAATTAACGACATTCTCGACATTTCTAAAATCGAAGCCGGCCGCATGGATCTTTACTTAGAAACCTTCGACATCGCCGCCTTGATTGAAGAAGTAGCATCTACTGCCACGCCGCTAATTGAGAAAAACGGCAACACTCTAAACTTGGATCAAATTACGAATATCGGCACGATGCACGGTGACATTACCAAAGTGCAGCAGATTTTATTAAATTTGCTGAGCAATGCCGCCAAATTCACTCAAAACGGTACAATTACCCTCACAGCCAGCCGAGAAAAATTTGCGCGCGACAGCAGCGAAGCAAAACAAGAAAACACTTCTGAACCTGCGGCAAGTTCTCAATCTTCAATTGCTAGTAAAGAATTTTTAGTTGTTAATTGTACAGATACAGGAATTGGGATGACTCCCGACCAGTTGCAGCACATTTTCCAACCCTTTACCCAAGCCGACGCTTCCACCACCCGCAAGTACGGCGGCACCGGGTTGGGACTGGCAATCAGCCAGCGTTTTTGCCTAATGATGGGTGGCAATATTTCCGTAAAAAGTCAGGAGGGTGTTGGTTCTACTTTTACCATTCGCTTGCCGGTTAATCTGCCCAATTAGGGGGCATAACTCTTACACCTGCTCTGCCTAAAAACTAGAAATTCCCAATTCCCAATTACCTTTGAATGCTACGCGGATCGAGAGCATCCCGCAACCCATCCCCCAATAAATTAAACGCCAAAACAGTCAAAATAATCAGTATCGCCGGAGGCCAAACCAACCAAGGCTGCAACACTAAAATTGAAGCATTAGTAGACAGGGATAGTAAATTTCCCCAAGAAGGATCGGGCTGTTGAATTCCCAAGCCAATTAAACTCAAAACCGACTCCGCCACAATAAAACCCGGAACCGCCAAAGTAGCAGAAATAATTACATAAGTAGCAGTTTGTGGCAACACGTGGCGGACAATAATATAAATTGGATTAGCGCCCATTGCCCGCGCCGCTTGCACAAATTCTCGTTGTTTAATTGACAGTACCTGACCGCGAATTACCCGCGCCAGACCCGCCCAATTGATAAATGAAGTAATCAGCACAATCAATATAAATCGCTGAGCACTTGTCAATCCTGGTGGCAATACTGCTGCTAGCGCTACTAATAAATAAAGACCGGGAATCGTCATCAATACTTCGGCGAAGCGCATTAAAATACTGTCAATCCAACTGCCGAAATAACCAGATATGCCTCCGATTAACAATCCCAATGGAAAAGAAATTGCTATGCCAACTAAACCGATGCTGAGGCTAATTCTGCTGCCGTGTACTAAGCGACTGAATTGGTCGCGAGCTTGTTCGTCCGTGCCTAAAATGTTAATTTGGCCTTCTCCTGTAGTACCAAACAGGTGCCTGTCTAATGGTAAAACTCCTAAAAACTTATAGGGGGAAGCTTTGACAAACAAACCGATAGCAGAGGGTTTTTGCCAGTCTATAATTACCTCACGAGCGCCCGTATTAGCATCCACTGGCCCCTGAGTAGTCGGATAAACGTGAGGCCCGATAAAGCGCCCGTCTTGGGTGCTTAAATAAATCTGAGTCGGCGGCAGCAATGAACCGTTTAATTGAGAGTCATAGGGGTCGTAAGGTGCCACAAATTCGGCAAAAAGTGCGACTGTGTAAAAAATTAACAGTAGCACGGCTCCTAACCGAGCTAGAGGATTTTTTCTAAGATTTTGCCACCATTTCATAAGTTTTGAGGTTTGATATTTCAAGTGGGTTAGTAATCAAGACTAAAGTTCTTTGTAGAGACTTTAGTTTTTTCTTAAGGGACTCAGCAGCCAAAAGTTAATCCCTGACTTATAAAAGTTTTCATGACTGCATTACTTACTACAAAAATTAGACTACTTATGTTCATCTGCGATCAAGATTATTCTAGTTTCATCTTCGGGTATTTTCCCCAATTCCTCGCCACTAAAAGGATTGTAGAAAAACGAGCCTGTTTGGGGTGGCAATTTGGGATTGAGTACAATTTCTACTATACTTTTTACAACCCCAGTGAGCGGAATTGCCAGGATAACTCCCAACAATCCTCCCACTCTACCTCCTAAAAGCAAAGCTGTAAAAATAACTACCGGGCTCAATCCGGTGAGATTGCCCATGATTCGGGGAGCTACTAAATTATCCTTAATTTGCTGGAGACCGATCGCCACTACCAACACTTGCAGCGCCAGCCACCAATCAATAAAGGCTACAATTATACTAACAGTGCCAATTCCTAAAGTTGCTCCAATAAACGGAATTATTTCCGTCAATCCTATAAACACGGCAAACAACAGAAAAAACGGAACTTGCAGCCACCAAAAAGCCAGAGTCAACGAGATGGCCATCAAGAGTCCCAGCAATAACTGTCCCGATACAAATCGCTGAAGGTTTCGCTGCAAAGTCTCTGTTAAAACATAGCGAATGTCTGGGGAAAAAATACTGGTCAAACCCTGCCAAACTCTTTGCCCGTCTAGGAGCATATAAAAGGAAATTACCACAATAAAAATCAAGTCCAAAAACCAGTTAACAGTACCGACCACTAAGCCTAAACTCGTACCGGCGAGCGCCTGCACTTGTTCCTGCACTTTCGCTGATAACTGCTGCTCCAATATTTGCACGTTAAACGGCAAATTGCGCTCGGCACTCCAGGCTTGAAATTCAGCTAGCTGCAGTCGCCCCGACTCCAGTAAATCCGGGAACCTCACCCCCAACTGGCTCGCTTGGCTGAACACCGGCGGCACAATAGTTAAACCGATTACTACTACTATCACACCCGCAGTTAAATAAACCAGCCCCGCAGCTACTCCCCGGGGCAAAAATACTTGGAGTCTGATTACTGCATAGTTTAATAAAAATGCAATGAGTCCCGCTGTTACTAAAATGCTGACCAGTTCCCCAACATAACTGACAGCAGTTAGGGTAAACCATCCCGTTACTAGCACTAGCAGCCAAGTAATTAGAAACTGTTGGAGGGGAGAAAAGACACTATTCATTGTGATTTTTGTCAATTAAACTGGTACAACTTACTGAGCCGATTTGTCGAGTTCTACGACAAACACATTAGAGTATAGATTAGCAATAATCAGTTCAAGATTAGACTGCATTTTCTCAGCATTGATGAGTTTGTGACAGCAAAACCGATCGGGGACAGACAATGCGATCGCGATCGACTCCACGATCGCCAATCCCGCTAATATTCAGTATGACCCAGAGGCAGATCCAATTAAATCTAGATCGTACAAACTTTGAGCAAATTTAATCAAAATCGCCATTCTCAGGTGAAACGGCGCCACACTCACCCAAAAGGAGGAAGCGCTACTCTAGAGGCTCTCCGCTAAAATGAACTAAATAATATCGTAATCTTTCTTTACAATATAAAAAAGGAAAGGCTCATACTCGCGAGAGGAACTACCGTGACTAATCAAGTTTTTTCAGAAGCCGAAGAAAAGCAACCCCTTACCCCCGTGGAGAGCGGGCACGACAGGAACTCAGCAGTGGATGCAGCTGAAAGCGAAGTCTCAGACAACTCTCGCTGGCAATTCTCCGGTGAGGATGATGAACGAGAAGTTGCGCTGGAAGTTCCAGAAATGGAGGAGGAACAAGTTTGGGAACGAGAAGCAGCTGAAGTTGGGCCCCGCAAAGAAATCAGGTGGCCTGCCTTGTTGGCGGGCGCAGGGGTTGGCGTGGCTGCAACGTTGCTAGCAGTAAACTTGACTGGGGGCAAGCAGAGTTCACCTCCGGCAGTGCCAATTCCATCGGTAAACCAGCAGGCGACGGCTCCGACGGTGACAGTGGCGTCTGTGGAATCTGCCCAGGTGGGTGAAACTCTGGAAGCGACGGGCACCGTGGCAGCCTATGACTTACTGCCGGTGCTGCCACAAGCCAACGGTTTGCAAATTAAGCAGGTGTTGGTGAATGAAGGAGATGCGGTAGAAAAAGGGCAGACGATGGCGGTTTTGGACGATTCGGTACTACGATCGCAAATTGCCGAAGCGCTGGCGGGAGTACAATCAGCCAATTCTACGGTAGAACAAGCCCAAGCTCAGGTGCAGCAAGCTGAATCAGCCCAACAAGAAGCCCAAGCCGGCGTTGCTCAAGCCCAAGCTGGCGTTGAAAAAGCCATCGCTGACGCAGCGCAAGCCCAAACAGGCATCGGGCAAGCAAGGGCAGGTGTGGAACAAGCTAAAGCCGGTGTCACTCAAGCTAAAGCAGGCATTGCCTCCGCTCAGGCTAAATTAGATCAAGCTCAAAGAGAAGTAAATCGCACCCAAGATTTGGCTTCTCAGGGAGTAATTAGTCGGCAAGATTTAGAAAGACGCAAGACAGAGCGGCAGACTGCTGTTCAAGACTTGAACAAAGCTAAAGCTGACTTGAATACAGCTTTACAAGAACAGAATAAAGCAGCAGAAGAAGTGCAATCTTCTCTTGCTAAAGTAGCTACGGCAGAAGCTAATATCAGTACGGCTAGAGCAGCCCTCAGCAGCGCTCGTGCTAAAGTGAATACGGCCGGAGCGAGTGTCAGCAGTGCGAGAGCAAATGTGGGAAATAACGCAGCAAGTGTCCGCAGCAATGATGCACAAGTCAAACAGTTACAAACTCAACTAGAACAAACTATTGTTCGAGCGCCGGATAGTGGTACTGTGGCTGAAAGAATTGGTCGAGTTGGTGATGTTTCTTCGGGAAGTCAAAAACTATTTTCCATTATTCGCGGTAACAAGCTGGAACTACAATTGAAAGTACCGGAAACTCAGGTTTCGCAAGTGCGGCCGGGAACAGCAGTGCAAATTACTTCTGACTCTGACAAGCGGATTAAGTTGTCAGGAACTGTGCGAGAGATTTCCCCGCTAGTTGACCCGCAAAATCGACAAGCTACGGTGAAGATTGATTTGCCGGCAAGCGAGTTTTTGCGATCGGGAATGTTTTTGCGCGCATCTATTTCGACGACAAGGGCTCAAGGTTTGAAAGTCCCTGCTAAAGCTATTTTGCCGCAACCTGACGGCAGTTCTATGGTTTATAAACTTGTCGGGCAGGACAAGGTGCAGGCTCAACTGGTGGAAGTTGGGGAAATTTCTGGGGGTGCTGTGGGCGATTTGACTGCTGCTAAGGTGGTGGTTAAAAAAGGTTTGAAGGCGGGCGATCGGGTGGTTGTTACTGGGGCTGGTTTTCTTAAGGATGGCGCTGAGGTTAAGGTTGGTAAATAGTTATTGGTTAGGGTTATTTAGAGTTAGGGTTGTTTAGAGATGATTGCCTTTTTTTACCGCAGATGAAGGCAGATAAGCGCCGATGAACGCAGATAACTACTGCCAATACTTCGATTATACCAATTTTATATGAGTCTGCATAGAATCTGATCCCCCCTCACCCCCCTTAATAAGGGGGGACAAGAGCACTCAAAGTCCCCCTTATTAAGGGGGATGCAAGGGGGATCGAAATATATGCAACTTCACATTAAATTGGTATGACTGGATTTTACTATTCCGATGCTACCGGAATTGATATCACAATCAACAGTCAACAGTCAACAATCATGGGATATCTGTTCGTAGCGGCAACCTGACGGTAAAGGTTGCTCCTTGTCCCTCACCCGGACTTGTGGCGGTAACAGTACCGCCGTGGAGTTCTACTAAATGACGGACGATCGAGAGTCCTAGCCCCAATCCTGAGTCTCTGCGAGAGTAGCTACTATCCGCCTGACGGAAGCGATCGAACACATAGGGGAGAAAATCAGGGTGAATGCCTTTACCAGTATCGCTAACTTGGATTTGAGCCATGCCCTCAATGTAGTCTAATGCGATGTCAATTCTGCCTCCGGCTGGAGTGAATTTAATCGCGTTTGAAAGTAGATTCCACACTACCTGTTGTAAGCGACTTGGATCGCCCAACACGCTTGTTTTTAAAGGACTTAGCCGCCATTCAACTTGAAGATTTTTGGCTTCTGCTGCTAAACGAACCACCGCGATCGCATTTTCAAGCAGAGGATTGAGGTCAATTTCAGAAGGGTTGAGCCGAAATTGGCCTGTGGTAATCCGCGAAACGTCTAATATGTCATCGATGAGCTGGTTTTGTGCTTTGGCGCTGCGTTCGATCGTTTTTAGCGCTTCCTCGGTTTTAGCCTCATCAAATTTTTTCAGGCGCAGCAACTGTGCCCAGCCAATCATGGCATTGAGCGGCGTCCGCAGTTCGTGAGAGAGGATGGACAAAAACTCATCTTTGACGCGGTTGGCTGACTCAGCAGCCACCCGACCCGCTTGTTCTTGCATCCGAAGGCTGCGTTCTGTCTCCAACTGTTTTTGCTCGGTGATATCCTCGATCGCCAACAGAATCATCTGTGTATCCCCAATGGGAGGCATTTTGCGGCCATTGAGCAGCATTATTTTATGCCCGATCTGCTCAAAGTCATCCTCGACCTCAAAATCTTTAAACTCCTCACTGCCAGCGAGAATTTCTTCTAGGAGCGATCGTAACTTGGGAATATTCCACTGTCTGTTACCAAGCTCGAAGATCGACTGTTGCTCAATTTGGATCGGCATCACCTGAAACGTCTCGTAGAAACAACGATTGGCAGTGATTGCCTGCAGGTTGAGATCCAGCACTAGCAATGGTTCCCGCACGGTTTCGACGATCGTTTCGGCGTAATTTTTTGCTTCCGTCAACTGCTGCGCGCTGAGTTTGAGTTCGTTGATATCCACCAACATCACCACAGCCCCATCAATTTTGTTGTCGATCGTCCGGTAGGGTCGAATGTGTAGATCGTACCAACGACCGTCTCGATCTTGAACCTCCTGAACTTTCAAATTGAGCGTGCGGATCACCTCTAAAATCAGTTGCTCTAAGTCCGGTACTATCAACTTGTGAGTGATGTCGCTCAAGGACCGCCCAACATCAGTAGAAATCAAGTTGAAGAGGCGTTCGATTGCGGGAGTAAACCGGCGGATTCGCAGGTCGCCTCCCACCATCAGGATCGGAATATTGATGCTCGCCAGCAGATTCTCTAAATCGTTGCTTACCTGAGTCGATTCAAGATTGCGCCGCTGCAATTCGTCATTAATCGTGTTGAGTTCTTCATTGGTTGCCTGAATCTCTTCTTTTGCCGTTTCGAGTTCCTCATTCATGCTTTGCAACTCTTCGTTGCTGGACAAAATCTCTTCGTTGGCCGCTCTCAAATCTTGATTAGCGGCTTGATGTTCTTGGACGATCGCTCCGAGATGTTCTCTTGTGGTTTTCAGTTCCTGTAGCAGCCTTGCAATCTCCTGAGTTTCACCCTGTGAAGGATCAGAGTTGACTCTACCATCGTCAGTATTAGCAGCAGGCATTGCAGATATCGGGGACTCCTCTTGAAACAACACTAAAAAATAGTTTTTTGCCACAGCGCCGGCTTGGAATGGAATCACATTAATTCTGATCTGCCGAATGATCTCGCCCTCTTTAACTTGTAAGCCTGCCCGTGCGATCGGCTGCTTCTGCTGTGAGGCTTGTTGAATTGCAGTTCGTAGTTCCACGCGCAATCCTTCTTTTGCCATTCTCAGCAGGCTAAAGCTCGCCCTACCGGGGGCCGGTTCTAGGTAGGCATTCGTCTGTCCTCGAAATTGCACAATCTCGCTGGCTGCGTTAATCACGACCCCGACAGGGGCATAGTGATTCAAAACAATGCGATCGGCCTGTTTCTCCATTTCGATTTCGTCCAGCTTTTCTGTCTGCAGCGGTGGATGATTGAGGGGTGTCAGAGGATAGTTGTTAGCATTTAAATCCATGCTGAGCCAATGCGACAACTGTTTTTTAGTATAAATTTTGTTCTTTTTGTCGAATAGCGCAAAGAATTCTGAAAAGTCTCCCACCGTTTCCGAAGTGCCTAACAGCAAAAAGCCTGCGGACCGAAGCCCATAGTGGAACATTGGCAGCAGTTTTTTCTGCAACGGGGGTCCCAGATAGATCAGCACGTTCCGACAGGTAATCAAATCCATCCGGGAAAAGGGCGGATCGGCGATCAGGTTTTGTCTAGCAAAGACGCAGAGTTCGCGCACGGGCTTAGCGATTTGGTATCCGCCCTCGACTTGGACAAAGAACCGATTTAGGCGTTCAGGTGAAATATCCGCGACTTGGGCCTGGGTATAAAAGCCACTGCGGGCGATCGCGATCGCACTTTCGCTGATGTCTGTGGCATAAATCTGAATCGGCAGGTTAGTAGATCGAGATCCTAAAAACTCTAGCAAGCAGATGGCGATCGAGTAAGCTTCTTCACCCGTGGAACAGCCGGCAATCCAAATTCGGATCGGTTTTTTCGGCGATTTATCTTGGACAATTGCGGGAAAAACATTGCTGCTTAAGGCATGAAAGCTTTCGGGATCGCGGAAAAAGCTGGTGACATGAATTAAGACATCGTGGTACAGCGCCGTTACTTCTGCCGGAGTGTGTTGGAGATATTCGGCATAATTTTCGATGCGTTCGAGCTTGTAGAGCAACATCCGCCGATGTATCCGCCGCTTCAAGGTGGTTTGCTTGTAGTTAGTAAAGTCAACTCCTGTAGCCACCCGCAGCAAACTGTAGATAATGGCGATCGCATCTTTATTTTCGATCGCATCTTCGCTGGTTGTCGATTCTGTCGCAGGTCGATCGGCAATGTAGGGATGACGGCCGATCTCTGCTATTTTATCGGCAATTTTTTCCGGTGTCAAGATAAAGTCTACTTGACCCGTAGCCACCGCAGTGTTCGGCATACTGTTGACTTGTGCCGATTTTTCACATTGGGCAAAAGTAATACCGCCGGCGGCCTTAATCGCTTTTAACCCTTGGGCACCATCGCTGTCGCCCCCGGACAAAATGACGCCGATGGCTTGGTTCCCCCGTTCTTCGGCGAGGGAAAACAGAAAAGTATCGACGGACATAAATACCCCGCGTCCTCTGCCGCGAGGCGTTAGCTTCAGCACGCCTCCATCGATGGTCATGCTGAAATTCGGGGGGATGACGTAGACCTGATTCGGTGTTATTAGCATCCCATCTGTCACCTCATGCACGGGCATCAGGGTCGATCGAGCCAGAATCACACTCAACACACTTTCCTGATTCGGTAACATATGCTGAATTATTACAAACGCCATGCCGGTATCGATCGGCAAATGGCTCAGTAATTGCATAAAGGCTTCCAATACACCTGCGGAGGCTCCTATTGCGACTACAGGAAATAAGTCGTTTTGATTGTTTTGCTGCTTGCGAGCAGCTTTGATACCAGCTTTAGGTTGAGATTTCTTGGAATTCTTTTTTTCAGTCATTTTTTATACCCTATTTATGTTTTTTTAAGTAAGTGTTATGGTATATTTTTATTTTTATTATATATGATAAAGCATCATAAAACGAAGGGTTAGCGATCTACCTACGGATATATTGAAGCGCAGTCGGCGTGTGCGATCGAGCGATTTTCAAATTATTATTATTATTATTATTATTATTATTATTATTATTATTATTATTATTGAGAGCAATCCTGCATCAAGGGGGACAATCGTGAGGGTTTAAATCCCTCATAAATTCTACTAATTGTACTCGTGAAAGTTGATAAGTAGTAAATTTTCCACATTCTGCGTTCGGACTATAAAGTCTGACCCCAAAAAACATCATTTCAATTTCGATCCTATTTTAATAGAATTGCTTTCAAAAGAGCCAGAAGGGTAGGTTATGGAATCGGACTTTATTTGTTTTTATCAAAAAATGGCTGAGTTCTAAAGCCGATTCACTATTAGCATTTTTTCAAATACCGAACCCAAAGCTGCCGAATAAGCGCGACTATCCAGAAATCTTGGTTGCTGCTGCATTTTTTGCTCGATTTCGTCGCGCTTTTGCTTTCGCAATTGGGCATTAGTTCCGAGTGCAACACTCAAGTTAATATAAGACTCTTCGCTGTCAGCAATTAAATCAAACAACTGGATGTCTCGCAGGATTGCTGCCCCTTGTCTGGAACGCAAATTATTCCCGTCTCTCACTACAGTCGGCAATCCAACTTCTAACGGATCAACCGTTGAATTTGCACCCGCGTAGGGATACGAATCTAGATAGACATCAGCCAGTTGTAACACTGCTTTCACATCTTCGCGGTTCGCCAGTGTATTTAATAAAATTAAACGAGTGCGATCGATACCGTATTTATCAAAGATAGCAGACATTTTATTGATAAATGGCTGTTTGACGTAATCACCAGACCAGGTATTGCCAAAGGGATATAAAACCAGGACTGAATTAGGCACGGCTGCGATAATCTTTGCCCAAGTTTCCCTGAGTTCGGGAATAATCTTGAACGTGTTAGCGCCGGAGATAAATACAACTGCTGTCTCGGAAATTCCCAAGCTTTTTCTCTCAAATTTAATACTTGCTTCTGCTTTTTGGATGCTATAATTGAAGCAAAATCCTGTCCCGTCCATCATTACTAACCGTTCGCGATATTGTGCTTGCGCTTCTTGCAAAGGTTCCGTCAAAGTGCCGGAAATGTAGTAATCGATGTTGCGGATGCCTGTAGTGACGGGAGATGCAAAATAGGTGGTCTGTAACCGCGCTAGTCGGTGCAAAGCTAGTAAAATGATGTTTTGAGCGGCATTGGTGACGATCGACCCTACAAACAAAATATCCAGGTCATCGGCGCGAATTGTCTCGACTTGACTGTGCAGTTCCTGCGGTAACTTCACCAGTTTGTCGGCCCGACTTTGACAGTATATATCCAAAGGGCGATCGCTCGCGTTGAGGACATATAAAATAATCTCAAATTTCTCTCTGTCTAAATTCTCAAAAGCCGGGATAGTGGTAAAAGTTTCTGAAATGGGAGCGAAATTTGCTTTGAGAATGCCCAGGCGAATTTTGCCTCTGTTAGCGGGGCGTTTGTCAAAGCTGAAGTCAATCTGATGTCCCCTAGTTTTTAGGATAAATTCTAGAATATCCGAGCGCTTAGTATAGACATCTTTCAAGTTTTTTGTGCTAAAATAGAGGGGGACAAAGTTAACGGTGTCTGCAAAAATTAAAGCAACATTTTGCCAAGTTTCGGAGTCACGATTGCTGAAAACGCGACTGTGAACTAAATCTACTAATTGCTGCATATAGCTACAATAGTTCTCGACTTCTCCCACTTCTTGAAAATAACTGGGGAAGTAAAGCATAAACTCCAGCAAATCGTTAAAAAACCACTGTGGAACAGCAGTTCTGCCATACTGCAACGGCAACTGATCTGCCCGCCGATACAGCATGGCCGCTAGCAAATATTGGATAGCTTCGGGGGCTTCAAATCCTTTGGCAACGTATTGAGATAACTCCTCAGCTTCCCGCTGTTCGGCATCAGTCAGGGGCTCGTCTCTCATACCGCTTGCTAATAGCATTTTCTGCGCTTTTCCCGGACGGCCAGAATAGCTTTTTTGCAGTTTATATGGTGGTGCAGATAGCCAAAATTCGGCTAATTTATGGCGGGCTTGACGCAAATCTGTTAAGGCAGATTCATGGGATGTGCTATGATAGCGATCGATACAACTGGACAGCCAACTGAGAAATTGAGGCGACTCTGGGTTGATCTGAACTTTGATAGTTTCCTGATGCATTCGCAGGGATAAATGCTCTAGAGTGCCGCCATTTCGTGGCAACGATAATCGAGAAAATGGACTCGGCAAGTCTGCTGCTAAATCTAGCTGATTGAGGATTTCAAAACATCCGCCCGATGTCAGATTGAGCACTTGAATTAGGGGATGGTTGAGCGGCAAGCTGCTCAGCAGTTGAGGGTTGTAAACTGACATCAAAATATTTTTGATATCTTGTTCTTGGTTATCGGGAAATTTCAGAGACAGATTCAGCTTGGATTTTAATAATTCTAACACTTTGCCGGGAGATGTTAGCAAGGTATTCAAATTTACGAGTAGGCATTGATTGTCATGGCGTTTATAAAATTCTAAGATGTGGCGATTATAAAATTTCCATATCTTTAAGCAAGATTCTGGGTTTTGTGAGAAAAATGGGATGTTCAACCGCAATATTGAATCGGCTACATCCCAAGGATAGCGGTAGACAAATAGATAGCGAGCATTGGGGATGATTTGATTCCAGAAATCTAACATTAAACTGGTGCGCGGATCTTTCCAACCCCAAAGTTCTGAGTGGTTGGATCGAGATTGGACTAATTGCTTCGCAGGCTCTATATTGGTGTTAAGTTTTTGCAGGTCTAGCTGTTCGCTTTCTGTCCAACCCCAATCGGGAAAACCTGTTTCGTCGCACCCAGAGCAAGTTTGCAGAATTGTTCGCTGAAATTCGACAAAATCTATATCTTCAAAGTATCCTTTGGGATTCCAATAGTTGCCTTTCAGGAGATTGTCTCCCAAGTCAAGGCCGATTTTCTGTAGGAATGCCGCAGTGAGAGAAGTTCCTGAACGGTGCATTCCTGTAATAATTATTACGGGATAATTTTGGCTGGTATTTAACATTTATTACCTCCTTGTTTAGAATAAAAAATTTACGTTGTGGTTAATTCGTTTATTTAATTAATATATACGTAAATGTATTAATTAACAAAAGTATTATGTTTTTCTTTATCCGATGCTATTATAAATAGCATCTTTTGTCGCAAGTGAAACAAATTTTGCATAAAAAAAGTTTTTTGGAAAGTTTGCATAATTTTGGGGAAAAAGCACTGATAGATAATTAGGGCGTAGTAGCTAAGTAAAATTAGCCCTCGCCTGTTTACCGTAAGCAGGAAAAAAACATGGCAATATTTCTGGGTACATCCTTAGATGACACTCTCAAGGGCGGGTTAGGCAACGACAGCATTTTTGGGGCAGACGGCAATGACTCTCTTAGTGGTTCTGGCTCCAATAACACCTTAGATGGCGGTGCTGGCGATGATAGGCTCTTCAGCTTTGGCAGCGGCAGCCTCCTCTTGGGGGGAGATGGCAATGACTTTCTTTATGAGGGTTCTTTTAGCTCCTCAAATACCACATTAGATGGGGGTGCTGGCGACGATACGATCAATGCCCAGTATGCGAATTCCGGCAACGTGCTGCGAGGCGGTGCAGGCAACGATCTCTATTTACCTCCGCAAGGCAGGGCAACCCTGATTCAGGACACCAGCGGTACAGCAGATCGGATGTTCGTTGCGAGCAGCCTCTCGAAGTATGCGAATGTCCCTTCTCTATCGCCTGGAAAGGCGGGATTTGCCCGACAAGGTACTAGCCTGCTGATTGACACCAACAGAGACGGGATAGCCAGGGCTGCCGAAGACGTTGTGATTTTAGACTTTTTTGGTGCATCGGCGACTGTCCCGGGTGCTGGCTTTATCGAAATCATCGATGGTGTCTCCAGTACAGCAATTCTCGCTGGTAATCTTACTGAGGCTACGATAGCAGGCGGACTCAATGTAACCACAGGTACTCCCGGCGATGATAACCTCATAGGCACTGCCGGTGATGAGAACCTTTCAGGCTTAGAAGGCAATGACACCCTAGCTGGCTTAGATGGTGGCGACACTTTGCTTGGCGGTGCAGGAGATAACAACCTCAGTGGTGGTGGGGGGAATGACAGCCTCTTTGGTGGCGACGACAATGACACGCTGGATGGCGGTGCCGACAACGACACCATCAAGGGCAATGCCGGTACTAACAGCCTCAGCGGGGGTGCAGGAAATGACGACATCCGTGGCGGCAGCAACAATAGCACCCTGGATGGAGGTGTGGGCGATGATATCTTGGATGGTGGTGGCCTCTTGTTAGGGGGAGATGGCAATGATATCTTCTATACCGGTGTAGGTAGTTCCAACAGCACTTTAGAAGGCGGTGCAGGTAACGATACGCTGTATTCCTATTTCAGTAGTAATCAAGGGACTGATGTGCTGCGAGGCGGTGGAGGTAACGATTTCTACAATCCATCCACCAGCAAGTCGAGTCAGATTCAGGATACTGACGGTATCGATAATGTGCAAATAGGTTTCGGCACCAGCACAAACCTTTCCTTGTCGCTGGCGGCGGGAACTCTGGGGTTGGGGCGGCAAGGTACCAGTCTGGTAGTTGATATCAACCAAGACGGAATCGCCAACCCTGCTGATGACTTGGTGATTTTAGACTTCTTCGGTGCATCCCCGACTGTCGCGGGTGCTGGCTTAATCGAAACCATCAACAACCTCTCTGGTAGCGACATTCTGGCTGCTAATTTACCAGAGTCACCCACAGCGCCAACACCCACAGCGCCAACACCCACAGCGCCAACACCCACGGCGCCGACACCCACGGCGCCGACACCCACGGCGCCAACACCCACCGCGCCAACACCGGTTGCACTCCCACCGCTGCCACCCACACCGACGCCCACACCGGCTACGACGCCCACACCGGCTACAACACCTACACCCGTTTTCACTCCGGCACCGGCTCAGACGATCGCACTTCCGATCGCACTCACACTCACAAACGCACCCGCACCGACAGGCTCAGCGTCAGGGAATATCGGCAGCAACAGCAATGACGTGATTATTGCGATCGACGCTAACAGTCCCGTCTACGGCAACAAAGGCAACGACACCTTAATCGGCAATAGCGAAAACAACACATTCTTCGGAGGCAAAGGAGACGATGCCTTATTTGGCGACGACGGCAACGATCTCCTATTTGGCAACGACGGCAATGACACCGTGATTGGAGGCGAGGGTAACGATACCCAGTTAGGAGGAAAAGGTGAGGACGTTTTGTCTGGCGGCGACGGTAACGATGCCATCAGCGGCGATCTAGGCAACAATACCTTAGCCGGCGACGCTGGAAACGACAGCCTCTACGGCGGTAAAGATAATGATGCTTTGCTGGGCGGTACTGGCAACGATTTCCTCTATGCCAAAGAAGGCAACGACATTCTCAGTGGCGTTGACGGCACTGCTGCTAATCCAGGGCGCGGCGAAATCGATACCCTGATTGGCGCTGAAGGCAATGATACTTTCTTGCTGGGAGATGCCACCAAGTTCTACTACAACGATGGTGTCGATACCGGCACTGGCGCAGGCGACTACGCTTTGATTGTCGGTTTCAACCCGAGTGAAGATATCCTCCAACTTCCAGGCGCTCCCAGCACTTACCAGTTAGGTGCTTCACCCGAAGGATTGCCTGCTGGAACCGCTATTTTCAAGAAGACTTCGGGCTCGGAGGAATTGATTGCGATCGTCCAATCAGTTTCTTTCCTGGCTATTGACAGCAACTCTTTGCGCTTCGTCTAACGGTAAAGTCTTGAGCTCCCTCGATCGGCGGTTGAAACCGCTTCTTGTCAAACGAAGTCCGCCTTCGCGGACTAAGAGAAGAGATTGACGGGGTATTTAAGCCAGATTAAGTCCTGCCTTTGCTGCAGGACTTTTTTGTCGGGTGGAGGTGCGATCGGCGATCGGCCAAAATTGATTGTCAAAATGGTATACTCAAACTCGGAAAATAGTTGTACAATGTTTTTCTAGTGGTTTTTTAGCGATCAGCCTCCAAAGTGAAAGCAAGTGAAAGCAACTAAAAAACACCAAGCGCGGGCGTAATTCAGTGGTAGAATGTCAGCTTCCCATGCTGAACGTCGTGGGTTCGAGTCCCACCGTCCGCTTTGACTGAATTTTCATAGAAGTATGAAAATTAAATTATTGCTATAAATTCAATCTATGGCTTCTTTCTTAACCGCTGCTTTATATAAGTTCGTTGAACTACCCGATTTTGCTGACCTGAAAGCACCGCTACTCGATTGTTGCAACAACAACAACGTCAAAGGCACTATTTTGCTGGCCGCAGAAGGCATCAATGGCACTATTGCCGGCCCGTCCGAGGGCGTACACGCAGTGCTGGCATTCTTGCGTAGTGACCCACGTTTTGCGGATCTCGTGCACAAGGAATCTTTCTCGGAAAAAGCACCTTTTTACCGCCTGAAAATACGCTTGAAGCGCGAAATCGTCACGATGGGAGTACCGGACATTAATCCCCGCCTCATGGCTGGCAAATATGTTAAGCCGGAGGAGTGGAATAAGCTGCTTGACGATCCCGATGTTGTTGTGGTTGATGTGCGTAACGACTTCGAGGTATCTCTGGGTACTTTTGAAGGTGCTATTAATCCAAAAACAAACAGCTTTTCTGAGTTACCTGAATGGGTGCTGCGGGAAACTGCTTTACGCAATAAACCCAAGGTGGCAATGTTTTGCACGGGTGGTATTCGCTGCGAGAAATCTACTGCTTTTTTGCGTACTCAAGGTTTTGAAGAAGTCTATCATCTCGAAGGTGGAATTTTAAAATATTTGGAAACGGTGCCGGAAGCCGAAAGTCGTTGGGAAGGTGAATGTTTTGTGTTTGATGAACGGGTTTCGGTTGGTCAGGGGTTAAAGCCGGGAAACTATGAACTTTGTCGCGGTTGTCGTCACCCGATTAGTCAGGAAGATAAGGCTTCTGAATTATTTGTACTTGGTGTGAGTTGTCCTCATTGTCATGACTCCAAAACTGAAACCAAAAAACAAGCCTTATCAGAACGTCAACGTCAGATTGAGCTTGCTAAGCGTCGCAACCAAGTACATATAGGCGCGCGCTACGATGCGAAGGAAAAAGTAGATGGTGCGATCGACTAATATTATTATTATTCACTAAGTTTAAAGAAACCCCGTTTCTACGAAAAATCTGGTTTGGCTACGAGAAATATCGAAAGAAACCGGGTTTCTGACCCGAAAAACCCGATCGCGCGATCGACTAATTATATCGTTTCCGATTGCATGGGAATAATAAAATCGAGTCAACAGTCAACCGTCAACAGTCAACCGTCAACAATAATTCCGGTGCAACCGGAATTGATATTATATGTCAGCAACATACCCGATTTTGTATTCCTTCCGTCGCTGTCCCTATGCTATGCGCGCGCGCTTAGCCTTGATGGTTAGCAATCGGGTGTGTGAGTTGCGGGAAGTTGTTTTGCGAGACAAACCACCAGAGATGTTGGAGGTATCTGCCAAAGGTACAGTACCAATATTGATTGATGTTGACGGGCGCGTACTCGATCAAAGTATCGATATCATGTTATGGGCATTGAGGCAAAATGATCCTGAAAAATGGTTGATGCCACAGCAAGGTTCTGTTGCAGAAATGCTGGAACTAATCGCTCTATTTGATGATAGATTTAAATATCATCTTGACCGTTATAAGTACCCCGATCGATATCCCGGTGTTGATGCCCAAGTACATCGTTATGAAGGTTCTTTATTGCTGGAAAAACTCAACTCACAGTTAAACGCCACTAAATATTTATTTGGTAACAATGTAGCATTGGCTGATATGGCGATCGCACCTTTTGTCCGTCAATTTGCTCATACCGACCCAGCTTGGTTTAACGAACAGCCTTGGCCACAGCTACAAGCTTGGTTAACAGGGTTTACAGACTCAGAAATTTACGCTAGTGTTATGCAGAAATACGCGAAATGGGAATCGGGGAATGCAGGCGTTGTTTTTGGGCGATCGTAATTGTCCGCAATCAAGAGACAAGATTGCTTTCATTCGCTCTCAGTTCTTAAAATTATCTGCGTTTATCTGTGTTAATCTGCCTGACATCTGCGGTTGACGTATCAATCAAAGATTTATGTAAGAAGTCTAAGATGCAATGTTATTCTAGTCGCTCAGGCGTTACTGTAATCTAGTAAGTATTGTCAGGCTGAAATTATGATTGATGTTGGTTCGTTAGTTCGATCGCCCCGAAACGATTTGGGAGTCGGAAAAGTTGTCGAGGTATCGCGTACCGAGGCGGTAGTTGAATATTTTTGTTCAGTTAAAAACCGCATCCGCAAAACTGTACCCTTGGGCTTGCTGCAAGAAGCTAGACTTCAGCGCCAAACCCGCTGCTATCTCTGGAGTACAAGTCAGGAAAGATGGATAATTGGGCGAGTTTATGACTGGGATGAAGATAAATTAGAGTACGAAATTGACCTCCCCGACAGCCAAAGTTTGCAAGCTGTTGAAAGCGAACTTTACGTTCGCTGCAATATCCCAATCGCCGATCCGATCGACATTTTAGCAGTCAAAGGCCAAGAAACGCCGTATTTTCACGATCGCCGATTGGCATTCGTTCAATCTGCGATCGAACAGCGGGCCGTCAGCCGCGGCATGACCGGTTTAATTTCTGCTAACATAGACCTCTATCCGCACCAAGTTGAAGTCGTCCGGCGCGTCCTAGAAGACCCAATCGTGCGCTATTTATTAGCCGACGAACCAGGACTAGGGAAAACAGTAGAAGCCGGGACAATTCTCCGCCAATTTCTGCTAGATGAACCCAACGGACGCGCTGTGGTACTGGTTCCGAAATACCTGCTAGAACAGTGGCGGCAGGAGTTGGAAAATAAATTCTATTTGTCTCATTTTGCTGACAGAGTGCAGCTTGCTGCTGTTAGCGACATCAATCAAATTAGCCGCAACGCTAACCTAGATTTTCTGATTGTTGATGAAGCCCATGATGTGGCGGCAATGGCACATTCGAGCGATCGCGCTCAGCAGCAGTCGTTTGAACTCTGTCAGAAACTAGCTCAAAAAAGCAAAAATGTATTGTTATTATCTGCAACGCCAGTTCTCGGCCACGAGCAAGATTTTCTAACGATGCTGCACTTGCTAGACCCGACAACTTACCGTCTTGATGACCTGGAAAATTTCAAAGAACAGGTGCAAAACCGTCAAGAAATCGGTCGCGCTTTGCTAGATTTTCGAGAAAATGCCAAGCCTGCTGTTTTGCAAACAAAACTCGCTCAATTCCGTACTATTTTTGCCAAAGATGATTATTTAATCGGATTAGCAACAGAGTTAGAAAAATGTTTGAAAACTAAAAAAACAGCAGAACAGGCTGGGCTTGTCCGAACTATTCGCACTCATGTTAGAGATACCTACCGCCTGCATCGTCGCATCCTTCGCAACCGCCGGGATGCGGTGGAAGATGTGATTTTCGACCGAGATGCTGTCCCCAAAACTGAGTATGATCTGAATGATGAACAGTGGTCGGAAATTCAAACCGTACTTGATAAATGGCGCACAGTTGCTCCTAAGTCGAGCGAATATCAGAGAATTTTTCTGCTGTTTTTCCGCGCTTCCGGTACTTGGCTGAATGTTTTAGAACGAGTTGTCAAAGCTCGCTTGCAGAAAAAATCGACTCCAGAACTCGATCGCGAATTTGGACAAAATGACACAGCAATTTTGACCAAAACGGAGCTGTTTCCCGAAGAAAGGGAAATGCTAGAAACCTTGCTCAACACCCTGGAAAAGCCCCAGGAAGGACTCGATCGACTGAGTTTGTTACGAATCGCGATTCTCCGATTTTTGGCAGTTGCTTTGAAGGTTCCGCGCGAGTATCACAGCAAACCTCGCGATTTGCTGTCGAGAATTCAACAGCAAATTAAACGGCCGATTCCAGGCGAGCGTTTTCCGAAAATTGTGATTTTTACCAGTTTTACTGCAACTTGTAAAGAGATTGCGGAAAATTTAGCTAAAATTTTTGGTAAAAATGCAATCGCCAGCCATGACACGACAAAATCGGCTGATGATGTTGAGGCTAGTCTCAAGCGGTTTAAGACTGAACCGCATTGTTTTATCTTAGTGTGCGATCGATCGGCCGAAGCAGGGGTAAATCTGCAATTGACAGATTGGTTAGTTCACTTCGATTTGCCGTGGTTTCCTCATCAGTTAGAACAAAGACTCGGCAGAGTCGATCGCATTGGTAGCAAAATGGGAGTGCAATTTTGTTTGTTTGCAGGCCCGGATATGCCGGAGAGTCCCCACGAAGCTTGGTTTCAAGTTTTAAAAGATGGGTTTGATATCTTCAACAAATCTATTGCCAGCCTTCAGTTTTATGCTGAGGAAAAACTTCTCAAACTTGAAGAAAAGTTGTTTGCTGAGGGAGGCCAGGGCTTATCCAGCGAAATTGAAGCGATTAAAACTGAAATCGAACAAGAGAAAATCAAAATTGATGAACAGTACGTTCTGGATGAAATTGATACTCTTGATGACAGCGCATCTCAGTATTTTGAAGCTCTCGACAACTGCGATGCTAAGCATAAAGAAATGCAGCGGGCTACTGAAGGTTGGATTTGTCAAGCTCTTCACTTCAAACAAATAGAACATCCGAGTGTATCGGGGTTGATGCGTTATAAACCTACTCAAAAAACGTTAATTCCCTCGAACGATTTGATGACCAGATTGGTTCCTTATTGCCAGCAATATGGTAGTTACAATCGCCGGATTGCTTATCAGAATGCGGATGTCGCTCTTTACCGAATTGGTGAGGGATTGATCGATGCACTTGGCTCTTATATTCGCTGGGACGATCGCGGTCAAGCTTTTGCCATGTGGCGGCATGATGAAAGTTGGGATGCGGAGCCCGGGAAGGAGTGGTTTGGCTTTCAGTTTAATTATTCCATCCAGACTGATGTGCAACCGGCAGAGCAAGTTTTGCAAGCACAAAATATCGAAAATTACAACTTGAAAGCTTTGCAGCGCCGCGCTGATGCTCTGTTTCTGCCCATTTTTGAAACTGTGTTTGTAGATGCTCGCAGCGAAGAAATGTCACTGGTGGAAGATGCGGAAATTCTAGCGATTTTGCAGCGGGCTTATAAGGGGAAAGGCGGGCCGAATCGGGATTACAATTTGTCGAAAAATCGCACATCGCTGATTGACAGTTTTGTCGATCCGCTAGAATGGGATGATTTTTGTCAAAAGGGACGGGTGGTATCGGAGGAATTGCTGCGCGGGCGATCGGCTTTTGTGGAAATGTGCGATCGATCTGCTGTCACTGCTGCTATCCAACTCGAAAACCGGGTGAATCAATTGCAGTTGCGCTTGCATCGACTTTCTAAATCCGAACAACTTTTAGAATCGGTTTTGGCTGATGAAATCAATACCGAAAGTTTGTTGAGTGAAGCGGTTTTAGCTGGTATTCGCCGCCCGCATATAACTCTTGAGTCTGTTGGGTTTATTGTGATTTCTGGGCGTGCTCCTGTAAAGTCGGAGGATGAAGCATAATTTGTTTGGGAGGGCGATCGCTCTTTTTGGAGGCGATCGCTCTTTTTGAACCGCAGATGCAGGCGGATAAACGGGGATGGACGCAGATGGATGGATGGGGGATCAGTCTTATCTAAACTGCGGAAGTGACAGCTATTTTTAGATTATGGGACTGCAAAAATGGTAAGATAAAACCAGGAGTAATGAGTAGCGGTGATTTAGTTAAAAGCCACGGTTCGGCCTGACATCAAAGTGCGTCGATCGCATGGAAATTGAACCGCACAGCTAAAATGAAGAAGTCTCCGATAAAAATTCTGCTCGTAGAGGACGATGGAGGGCTGAGTGCAACACTGGCTAAGGTGTTGGAAGCAAATCATTACGGGTTCGATCGGGCAAATGATGGACAAGCTGGCCTAGACTTGGCAGCAGCAATTGAGTATGACCTGATTTTGTTAGACGTGCAGGTTGCCAAACTAGATGGAATTAGTCTATGTCGGCAACTGCGATCGCAAGGCTACTGCAAACCGATCCTGTTAATGACGGCAAAGGATTCAGATGCGGAGGTTGTGGCTCTTTTCGATGCGGGAGCCGATGATTACATCAGCAAGCCTTTTGCTACGGAAGTATTACTGGCAAGAATCCGAACTTTATTGCGACGCAGTAAAGCACTTTCCCCAGGAGGTTCTACTCAGAATTCACCGGCTAATACTTTGACTTGGGGAGCTCTTTGTTTAGATTTGGATGCTGGTAGAGTGACATTTGCCGAACAAATAATTTCACTGACAGCGACAGAATATAATCTGCTGGAATTATTGCTGCGAAATCCCGATCGCATCTTTAGCCGCAGTGCTATTTTGGATCGTCTGTGGGGATTTGACGACGCACCAACCGATCGCGCTATTATCACTCATATTAAGGATGTCAGAAAGAAACTGAAGGCCGGTGGCTTAAGTGAAGAAATTATCGAAACAGTTTATGGCATGGGCTATCGACTGAAACCGTACCCCCAATCTGCCTCGTCTAGTTCAAATAATCCTGGGATTGAGCGCACCCAAAAACCTCAATCTCGCCGGATAGATAAGTCTGAGAGCGACAAAGTGTTAGAGCGGTTTCGGGGAGTATTCAACCAACAAATTGCTGTATTGGAACAGGCAAAAACTGATCTATTAGCAGGAAATTTAGCACCAGAATTACAGCAAGCGGCCAAAAATGAAGCTCATAAATTGGCAGGCTCTCTGGGATCTTTTGGTTATCCCGAAGGCTCGAAATTGGCACGCTCAGCAGAGCATTTACTAATAAACGATCGCTCTTTGACTGCTGAGGAAATTACCCGCTTTTCGGAATTGGTGACAGGATTACATCAGGAGTTAGACAAAACACCGATTACATCAACGGCTGCACCAGTTTCTACTATTTCAAATTTTAACTATCGGGTTTTGGTCGTTGATGATGATGCTGCATTAACGGAGCGATTGAAAGTAGAATCGGAAGCTTGGGGATTGCGGATGAAAATTGCGCCGAATATTACTGCTGCCCGATCGCGTCTTGCTTTGTCAATGCCCGATGTGATGTTACTAGATTTAAGCTTTGCAGAGACAGAGGAAGATGGATTGACGCTACTGCGAGAACTGACCGAGCGATCGCCTACTCTTCCTATAATCGTTTTTACCGGACGAGATAGTCTTGCCGATCGCTTGGCTGTATCGCGCTTAGGTGCTAAGCAATTTCTCCACAAACCTGCAACCACCGAGCAAATTTTTCGAGCCATCGCCCGTGTTTTACCCAGTCCCAAAACTTCAGAAGCCAAAGTCTTAATCGTAGATGATGACCCTGTGATGCTGATTAAATTATCAGGGTTGCTGACTCCTTGGGGACTTGAGGTGACAACTCTCAAAGAACCACAGAAATTTTGGGAGGTGTTAATTAGCACTGAGCCCCATTTAGTAGTGCTGGATCTAGAAATGCCGATCGTCAACGGCTTAGAATTGTGTCAGGTTGTCCGACAGGATATCCAATGTGAAAATTTACCGATTTTGGTGGTGACAGCCCATACCGATCCAGAATCTCTCCAACAAGCCTTTGCAGCGGGAGCCGATGATTTTATTACCAAGCCGGTACTAGGGCCTGAATTAGTCACGCGGGTACTCAGCCGAATCAAGCGCTCTCGTCCTTTACTTAAGCCTGGGAATAGTTAAATAGAACTTACGCACGAAGGCTAAAAACCCGCTTTCTGCCTCAATCTAAAAAATGTAATTAAGTAAGTAGATTAATGATAGAACATACTGATGAAAATTATGGGAAATGGCAACAACAGCCACAGCAAGTCCTGGCTAAAACAGCACTTTCTCTCTCCGCATCCCTCAAACTAGAAGATATTCTCAACACTACGGTCACGGATATCAGAAACATTCTGCAATGCGATCGCGTAATTATCTTGCAATTTGCTCCAGACTGGAGCGGAAATGTGGTGGTAGAGTCAGTTGGTTCAGAATGGACAGCAATCTTATCCACTCAGATCCACGATCCTTGCTTGGGTGAAAGCTATATCAAACCCTTCAAACAAGGCTTATTCACCTCTAAATCAGATATTTATACTGCCGGGATTGATACTTGTCACCGGGAATTCCTGGCATATTTTCAAGTTAGAGCTAACCTGGTTATTCCTATCCTTAAGGGAGAAGAACTTTGGGGATTATTGATTGCCCATCACTGTGCAGCACCTCGCGAATGGCAAGCTTCAGAAATTGAACTCATGGGACAGCTAGCAACTCAAGTTGGAATTGCCATTCAGCAAGCTGATTTATTTCCTCAAGTACAAACGGAACTGAGGGAGCGCCAACAAGCAGGAATTTCCCTACAACAACTCCATACTGAACTCGAACAACAAGTCATAGAAGGGACAGCAGAACTCAGTGCAGTCAACCATAGCTTGCAACCCTATATCAATCAAGTTGAAGACCTCTATAATAATGCTCCCTGTGGCTATCATTCCCTAGATGCAGCAGGAACAATAATTATGATTAATGATACGGAACTGAAGTGGTTAGGCTATACCCGCGATGAAATCGTGCATAAAAAGAAATATGTTGATTTAATGACACTTGAAAGTCAAAATATTTTTTATCAAAATTTTCCCCTATTTAAAAAACAAGGCTGGATTAACAATTTAGAACTTCAGATTTTGAATAAAAACGGAAAAATCATTTGGATAAACTTAAATGCTACAGCAATTTATGATGAAGCAGGTAATTTCATAATGAGTCGTTCTAGCGTATTTGATATCACCGATCGCAAATGTACTGAAGCAGCATTCCGCCAATATGAACGCATCGTATTCAATACAAGAGATGGGATTGCGCTGATGAATATTAACTATATTTATCAAATAGCCAATCAAGGTTATTTGACTTGGTGCAACAAAACTGAAAGCGAAGTTATCGGAAATTCTGTTAGGAATATCCTGGGTGCAGAGTTGTTTGATAACTTCATCAAGCCTCGCTTAGATAGATGTTTGGCGGGAGAAACAATTCAGTATGAAAAGTGGTTTGACTCTCCCAATTTAGTACCGCAATTTTTGAGCGTTACCTATACGCCTTTCCGTGATGCAGGTGAAAATATTTCCGGCGTCCTCGTCAGTCTACGGGATCTGACTCAACTCAAACAAAAAGAACAAATGCTGGATCTTCAGGCTGTCATTACCCGCAACATGGCGGAAGGCATTTGTTTAGTAAGAGCAGATAATGGAGTTATTGTCTATGCCAATCCTAAATTTGAGCAGATGTTTGGCTATGACTTTGGCGAACTCAACGGTCAGCACGTTTCGATTCTCAACTATGCCACCGCATCGGTCAGTCCTGAAGATGTAAATCAAGCCATTCGGTCTGCCGTTTTACAAAACAGTGAATTCAGCTATGAAGTTCAGAATGTCAAGAAAGATGGGACTCCATTTTGGTGTAGTGCTACTTGCTCTGTATTCAAGCATTCCGAGTATGGCGATGTTCTGGTGGCAGTTCAGCAAGATATCACAGTAGCGAAGCACCTCGAAGATGTTCGACAAAAGGCGGAAGCAGCCTTACTACAGAAATCCCGAAAGGAAAATTTGCTCTGGAGGATTACTCAAGGGATTCGCCAATCTTTGGATCTGAATGCTGTTCTAAATACTGCTGTTACTGAAATTAGTGAGACATTACAAACCGATCGCACTGCCATTTACCGCTTTAATCCTGATTGGAGTGGTGATTTTGTTGTGGAGTCAGTTGGTGAGGGTTGGAGAAAACTGGTAGGAAGCGATCTTCAACAAAATTGTGTAGATACCTATTTGCAAGAAACTCACGGCGGTCGATTCCGAAACAATGAAACTTTTGTGGTTAATAATATTTACTATGCTGAACTTCAACCCTGTCATATCAAGCTATTAGAACAATTTCAAGCAAAAAGTTATGCAATTTTCCCGATATTTTTGAGAGAAAATCTCTGGGGTTTGTTAGCTATCTACCAAAATACTGCACCTCGTCAATGGCAATCCTGGGAAATAGAATTACTTGAACAGATTGCCAGCCAATTGTCGATCGCCATTCAGCAATCCCAACTCTACCGACAACTTCAGGTCGAACTGCAAGAACGTCAGCAAGCCGAAGCCACCATCCGAGAAGCCGAACGACGCTGGCGATCGCTCTTGGATAACGTGCAGTTGATTGTTGTCGGACTTGATCTCGATGCAAATGTTAATTATGTTAATCCTTTCTTCTTAAGAATTACAGGATATAGTCACCCAGAAGTTATGGGAAAAAATTGGTTTGAAAACTTCTTACCCCCTTCTAATCAACAATCGGTTCAAATGGTTTTTTCTGAAGTGTTAGCCCATAACTATCATCCCTATTATCAAAATTTTATCTTAACCAAATCGGGTGAGGAACGATTTATTGCCTGGAACAATACCATGCTGCAAGATGCAGAGGGAAACATCATTGGAACTATCAGCATTGGGGAAGATGTTACCGACCGACACAAGCTAGAACACATTAAAAATGAGTTCATTGGCATTGTTAGCCATGAACTTCGCACTCCTTTGGCAGGAATTCAAATGTCATTGGGACTAATAAAAAGTGGGGTTTATGATAAAAAACCCGAAAAATCTAGACGCATGATTGAAATTGCCCTCCTAGATACCAATCGATTAGTGCACCTGGTTAATGATATTTTAGATTTGGAGCGCCTCGACTCCGGGCGGACAATTGTCGAGAAAACCGTTTGCAAAGCTGTCGATTTGATGCAGCAAGCAGTAGATAGCATTCAGGCGATCGCAACTCAACAGCAGATCTCATTAATCGTTAATCCCACCGATTCAGAAGTCTGGGCAACAAGAGATGCGATCGTCCAAACCTTAACAAATTTGCTCAGTAATGCGATTAAATTCTCACCTGCCGATTCCACAATCCATCTGAGTGCCGAAAACCAGACAGACTTTGTGCTCTTCCAAGTTAGCGATGGCGGGCGAGGCATTCCAGCAGATAAACTAGAACTCATTTTTGGGCGATTTCAGCAAGTTGATGCCTCCGACTCCCGCGAAAAAGGAGGCACCGGTCTAGGTTTAGCAATTTGTCGTAGTATTGTTGAGCAGCATGGCGGCAAAATCTGGGCGGAAAGTATCTTAGGTGAAGGCAGCACATTTTGTTTCACCCTACCCTTACCCACCATTGAATAACGCTTAGATTAATCTGTAGCATCAATCCCAAATCCACAATCTCCAATCCAAAATCCCATGACTGACAGACAAATTCTAGTTGTTGACGATGAAGAACACCTTCGGGAACTTGTGCAGGCTTGCTTAGAAGATTTAGGCGGATGGGAAACAGTGGGGGCAGGATCGGGAGAGGAATGTTTACAAATACTGCAAATAGAACAACCCAACGCTATTTTGCTGGATGTATCTATGCCGGGAATGGATGGGTTTGCCGTGTACGAGATCCTGCAGTCAGATCCGATTACTCGATCGATTCCAGTGATTCTGCTGACAGCGAAAGTTTTGCCCAGCGATCGGGCTAAATTTGCCCAGATGGCGGTAGCTGGGGTAATTGCCAAACCGATCGAACCCATCACCCTGACGGAAGAAGTAGCAGAGATTTTGGGATGGGTTGATTGACTTTCACCAGTTTTGTGAAGTTTTGTAACAATAACGGAATCTTTACCAATTCCTTACCGTTGTTATTTAGTCTTCTGTTATGCAGTTAAAAGTTCTTTGCATTAGGAGGAGAGTCAATGAATGCTTTTCAGGCTTGGAATGATATAAATCAGGATCTCGCAGGTTCCTTTTTCGGTTTGCCCACTGATTGTCAGCAATCCACACTTTGGATTGCTCATACAGAGGAAAAACCGATCGCAGGTATTAAAATTCAAGAAAAGGATGTGACACTGATACTTAAAGTTCACATTTATGACATTCATCTTATCAAATTGAATCTCCACATCACTCCAGAAACTGTTTTAATCCAAGGCAAACCTACCAAAGCAGCAGGAGTAGAAGGGTATTTCCTTCATAGTGGCTTTCAAAGTCTCATCCCGTTGCCCCACCGCGTACATCCTGAAACCTATGGAACTGAAATACACCAGGATAGTTTAACAATTCAGCTTGCTAAAGAATTGAGAGGTCAGCCATTGCAAGTTCGGATTCAACTGTCAACTGCAAATTTGAGCGATTGCTCAAATTTGCAGTTAAGACGCAATTGGCGACCGAAAAATTAATTTATAATCAACCCAAAAAAAATGAACGCTTTGCCAGTAGCTAATGATGATGACAGTCTCCTTCCCGAAAACAAGATGACAGGGAAACAAATTCTCATCGTTGATGACCAAGAACACCTCCGCGAACTGGTACAGTTGTGCCTGGAAGACCTGGCGGGATGGGACACCCTGGTGGCAGAATCAGGACAAGAATGTTTACAAATCCTACAAACAGAACGACCTAACGCTATTTTGCTGGATATATCAATGCCGGGAATGGATGGGTTTGCTGTGTACGATAGTCTCCAATCCAATCCCATAACTCGATCTATTCCAGTGATTCTGCTGACAGCAAGAGTTTTGTCAACCGATATGGCTAAATTTTCCGAAATGGGTATTGCTGGGGTAATTGGCAAACCATTTGAAGCAACCACCCTGCCGGGAAAAGTGGCAGAGATGTTGGGATGGAATGATTGACACTCCCCGGTATGGCAGACGCAGGATTCTTAAGAGTTGACAATCTTAATATCCTCTCTGGGAACTTGGGGATTGTGGGATACAATTTCTCTCAGTTATTGCTACTTTTACGAAATATTTCGATTTGCATCACTTCCTTAACAACCTTATATTCTTTACCAAATCTTTACTTGTTACCTCTACATTCAGAGAGTTGCTGCTTCCACCCAGCTTACAGCGCTTGGCAACAAGAGACAAATACACTTTCGGTAAAAAAGAGGTTTTTATGACAAGCTGTCCTTGCTGCACCAATCAACTGCTGCGTCACATTCGCCAAGCTCAAGTATACTGGTTTTGCCGTCAGTGTTGGCAAGAAATGCCTGTTTACCCTCTTAACAGCTACGGTTCCTCACTCTCTATAAATTTAGTTACAGAGTTAAGCATTAAGAAGCAACTTTCTTCAGAGGCGCTAGTTTTAAGGTGAAATTCCATCGCACAGGCGTGACACCCGTGCCACAATGGAGGCGGCTCAATAAAAGGGATCTCGCACTTACGGGCTAAACCTCCTCAAAAATTGCGCCTCGCTGCTGTAGATTCACCTGCATCTCCTCATCCATTCCTGAATTGTTCCCAAACCTCGCTGACTCGACATTCGCACCACTGAAATTAGTATTTGTTAAGTTCACTTCCAGTAGATTGGCGCCGCTCAAATTGGCACCGCTGAGGTTAGCTAAAGCTAGACTTGCTTTGTGCAAATCTGTACCGCTTAAATCAGCATTTCCTAAGAAAGCCCCACTCAAATCTGCACCGCCGAATTTGGCATTTTGCAGGTTGGCGTCGCTGAAATCGGCATCGTTTAAGGTTGCACCCCGGAAATTTACCCGATCGAGATTTGCGCTGCTAAAATCCACTGCACTTAAAGTCGTTCCGCGCAAGCTACCACCCGCGAAATCTAGTGCGGGATTGAGATTGGCGATTTTTGCCAACTCCACAAAGTTGTCGGTTTCAGCGGAAATAATGCGATCGACCATTTCCTGCAATTCCGATTCAGCTTCCGGGACAATTTCCTCTTCAGGCTGTTCAATCGGAGGCAAATTGTAGGATAATAGCGCCCAACTGAGAGCAGGTTTGAGTTTATGTTCTTGCAGGTATATCGTCAGGATTCTTTCTAAAACCGAATGTTGATTTGGCGTGATTTCGTGCGGCCACAAACCCTCAGCATCTGTGAGATAAATATCTTCTTTAGTCACCTCAAAAGCCGCTGCAATCCGAAATTCTTTGGCAGAAATTTCTCCCAGCTTAGCACTTTTTAGCAAACCTTTTAATACTGATTTGCCCTGTTCTACTGCAAAAATCCAAGCTGGCGTTCTATCATCACTGATTGTGGAAACGTGACAAAATATGCTCTCTGTCTCCTTAGTTTTTTCCGCCTTTTCCTCGCCCTGAACTCCCTGCTGACTTTCGGTTACTAAAATTTCTGCACTGCTTTGAATAGCCAGGGTTTCTCCTATTGGCAAAAGCTTGAAAGAACCGACTAACTGACGTGATGCTACGGGTATTTCGCAGTTTTCTAGATGGAGTTTGAGCGTTCCGCCTTGCAGACCAAATTTGACGCGACCACCTAGCAGGGGTTCCCAATGCTCGTTAAAATTCAGGCTCAAGTGAATGTCGAGCTGCTGGGTTTGGGGTGCAACCGATGGAACTGGAATTGCTTCAAATTGCATCCACAAGCAATCTGGGTATTTGTTGTGAGACTCTAGCGATCGCATATCGGGTAGAATTGCTGGCACTACCAGCCTGTAATTGATATTTAAATTAGTTTATCATCTCTATTTTATCACAATACAGCTTTTTTTGTGGACACAATTGTAAATTTTGTTTAATTTTATCCGCAACTCATTGGTTTTGCTGAATTTGGCTTTTTACCCAATTCCGAAATGCTTTTACTAATTCCAAATAGTCCATTGTTTCTGCTTGTTCCAAAAATCTAACAATCTCTAATATAGGTAAGCTGGGAAATGCTAAACTGATCTCGCCCTCAACGTATTCTCCATTATCTAATCTGTTGATTCTGAGTCGCGATCCATTATAAATCCAAACTTCCGGCACTCCCAGATCCGCATAAATCTGCAAACTATTTTCGGAACGACTGGTAATATCAATTTCTACCACTAAATCCGGCGGCGGATCTTGAGTCAGGTCGATTCTTTTTTTGCCTTTAACTGCACTAATATTCTGGATGTAAAAACATTCATTCGGTTCTACACCGCTAAGTTCAGGACGTTTGAAAGTTGTGGAACCAAGGGGCTCAATTCTCACCTCTAATTCTTCCGCTAAGGTTTCAACAAATCGACCTATTATTGTTTTGAAACGTTCGTGTTCGGGAGAAGGTACCCTAATTTCAAGATTGCCGCGATTATATGTCAGTCGAATTTGCCGATCGCCGATTTCGGCTAGCAAAGCTTCGTAGGTTTGCCAACTGATACCCGATAGCTCGACAATTTGTTCAGGTGGAGCGAGAGTTTTAGCTGTCATAGTGCTACTTTGCTGAAGAGTTCGTAGGCGCAAGCTGAGGCGTAGCCATCGCACTTTTGCATTATATCATCGAAGGAAGCCTAGGCTGGAAATACCAAAGACAAATCCAGAGATAGCTCGGAAAAATCAGGAATTACCACCGTCTGATTTGGCAAAACAACTCGTTGCAATTGATAACTATAACTTCCGTTTTGTTTCTGATAAGGTTCGCTGTGCATTTCCAGTTCATTATCAACCAAATTAAATATCCAATAATTAGAAATCCCAGTCTCAGCATAGAGAGACAGCTTGGTTGTGCGATCGTACTTCAACGTATAATCGGAAACCTCAATTACCAACAAAATATCAGCAGGCTCCGGGTGAGAAGATAAATAACGATCGGCTCGATTGCGGGCAATAACAGCATCAGGCTCTGGTGCGCTATCATCTGTCAAAATAATGGGTTCTTGACCGCGCACGATCGCTCGTTTTCCCACCAGCGCGTACAATTCTCCTAACAGCAGCGAATTACAAACAGAGTGAAGCCTACCTTTAGCAGCCATAATGATAATTTCTCCGCGAATCAATTCAACTCGCTCATCGGGAGCGAAAAATCCCAGTTCTCCCAAACGGTGATATTCGGCGATCGAGAATCGTTTTGCAGTTACGGCAGTCATAGCTTTTCTTACCCTCTACAATTACCAATATTTCCCATTAATTCTACTCAAAAATCCCGCCCCGTGCCATCAATTCAACTTTCAGGGCTTCCGAAATTCCGACACAACCATAAAAATTCGCATTTTTAACCACCGTATTTTTCAAATCAGCGCGGCTCAAATCAGCACCTTTTAAATTCGCACCACTCAAATTAACACCGCTTAAATCAGCATTCTTGAAATCAGTATTTGTCAAATTTGCATTTACTAAAATCGCATTCGGTAAATAAGCACTGCTCAAATTTGCGCCGGTTAAATTTGCACCGCTCAAATTCGCACGGGGCAGCTTTGTCCGCAAATCAGCACCGCTCAAATTGGCGCTGCTGAGTTCAGCATCCCGCAAATTAGCATTACACAAATTAGCATCAATTAAAATAGCAGCGCTCAGCAAAGCACCGCTGAGATCTGCCAAAGTCAAATCTGCCCCTCGAAGGTTGGTTTCGCGCAAATCAGCACCGTTAAAATCAGCGTAGTGCAAGTCAAAACCGCTTAAATTAGCCCCAGCAAAATCCTCAATCGGATTCAAACCAACTGTTTCTGCAAGTTGTACAAAACTCTTATTTTTATCAATTAAAAACAGTTCCCGGACGATCGCCAATTGCTGCTGTCGGTAATCGTCTGCCTTCTCGTAATCTGCTAAATACTTATAAGCAAGCTTCAAATACTTGAGGGCATTGCGCTCAATGCGATCGTCCTTGCAGGCGCGCGCGATCGACAACTGCTCGTGATAGCATTCGATCGCACCAGGCAAATCTCCATTAGCATCGTAAGCTAGCGCCAAATTGCCCAAAGTTTCCAACTCCGAGCGCCCGTCGCCAGTGTCCCGCGCGATCGCCAAACGCTGTTGCTGGTAATTAATAGCACCAGAAAAATCCTCAAGAGCACAGCAAGCATTGCCCAGATTTCCCAAAGCATTAGCCTCGCCCCGGCGATCCCCAATTTCCCGCGCTAACGCCAAATGCTGCTGGTAGCAGTCGATCGCCTGAGCATAATTTCCCAGCGCTTCGTAAGCTACGCCCATATTACCCAGCGCCGCACCCGATCGGCGCTTATCGTTCATTGAGCGATACAGCGCCAGCGCTTCCTGCCAAGAACCAAGCGCCGCCTCAAATTGCCGTGCCTGATATTGCGAAATCCCCTGCTTGATTAGCTCGCTAGCTTGTTCGCTCATAATGTCAAAATTAGTTAATAACTAAAGTTGATATTAATCGACTCAAAGCGGTAATTGCTAATCGGTAATCAGTAATCGGGAATCGGTATGACCAACCCCCCTCTCCCCATCCGTATTTTCACGTCCGTGAAAAAAAAAGACCAAAAAAAGAGAGAGCTACCTAAGTAACTCTCTCTGCCATCAGGGTGCATCTACATAACACAATATAACATGATAGGGATGAGGGGTGTCACCCCCAAACGTGAAGATGTTGTAAAGAAATGTAGATTAATTATAAAGTTACGATCCAGGGATCGCAGCGAGTTCAGGAAAAACCGATCGCCCGCCGCTGTATCCGCTACACGCTCCCCTTAACGCAGGGCTGTTTCCTTCTGCGTAGGGGCCGTGCCCCCGTGCCGACCCTCTTGGTCTGATCTGCCGATCGAATCGTCTAGGTCGGGGGTAGGCACGGGGGGGTAGGCACGGGGGGTAGGCACGGGGGGGTAGGCATGGGGGGGTAGGCACGGGGGGGTAGGCACGGGGGGGTAGGCACGGGGGCACTACCCCTACAGAGTCAAAATTCATGTTTTTGGTGAGAATGAAACAGCCCTGCCTTAATAATTGCTTAGCTTGGGCCGTTAAGCTTCGCCACCAGCAGCTCATTCGTCAGTTTGGGATCGGCGCGGCCGCCCGTTTCCTTCATCACCTTGCCGACAAAAAAGCCCAGCAGCTTAGTTTTACCGGCTCTGTACTGTTCCAGCTCCTTGGGATTGGCTGCCAACACGGCATCGATCGCCTGATCGATCGCCCCAGTATCCGAAATTTGAATCAAACCCTTGCTTTCAACAAACTTCTGAGGCGAACCACCGTTTGCCAGCAACTCCGGCAAAATATCCTTAGCGATTTTGCCACTGATCGTACCGGCCTCAATTAGCCCCAGCAGTTCGGCTAAATCCTGCGGTTGGAAAGGAATTTCTGCGATCGCCAGCTTTTCATTTTTCAGATAAGCAGTAATATCGCCCATCACCCAATTGGCAGCTTGTTTAGCCACAGCACCGGCGGCGATCGATTTTTCAAAATACTCTGCCACCGCTTTGTCATCAGTCAGCACCCGCGCGTCGTAGGGAGAAAGACCGAGCTCAGTTTCGTAGCGATTGCGCTTCATTGCCGGCAATTCCGGCAGTTGAGCTTGCCAATCCTGCAATTGCTCGGCCGAAACTTTGATCGGAGGCAAATCCGGTTCCGGGAAATACCGATAATCGCTCGCACCTTCCTTAACCCGCATACTGAAAGTACACTGCTTGTTTTCATCCCAAAGCCGGGTTTCTTGGATGATGGTTTCGCCATTTTCCACAGCTTGAATTTGCCGCTCGATCTCATAATCGATCGCCCGTTCGATCGCATTAAAAGAGTTCATATTTTTAATTTCCACCTTCGTGCCAAACTCTTTTCTGCCCACGGGGCGAACCGAAATATTCACGTCGCACCGGAGCGAACCTTCCTGCATATTCCCGTCGCCAACACCGATGTAGCGCACGATCCGGCGCAATTCTTGACCGTATTCGGCAGCTTCCGCGCCCGATCGCAAATCCGGTTCCGAAACAATTTCGATTAGAGGCACACCAGCGCGGTTGTAATCCACCATTGAATAAGTTGAACCGCTGAGCCGATCGCTACCGCCGTGAACCAATTTTCCGGCATCTTCCTCCATGTGCAAGCGAGTAATCCCGATTTTTTTTCTAGTAGAATTTCCCGTCTCATCCACGAGTTCAATTTCTAGCCAACCGTTAGTAGCGATCGGCAAATCGAACTGAGAAATTTGATAATTTTTCGGCAAATCGGGATAGAAATATTGCTTACGGTCAAACTTACTGTAAGGTGCGATTTCGCAGTTGAGAGCCAGCCCTGCTTTCACCGCATACTCCAGCACTTTTTGATTTAATACGGGCAAAACTCCCGGCATTCCCATACAAATTGGGTCAATGTTAGTATTTGGGGCATTGCCAAATTCTGTAGAAGAACTGGAGAAAATTTTAGTATTGGTACTTAATTGACAATGAGTTTCGAGGCCGATAATGGCTTCGTACTGAGTTCGGTTTTTTATCGAAGAGGGTGCAGAAGCAGTCATAAGCAATTTAAAAGACTGAATAACTTTAGATTTTATTTTAGCTTTTTATTGACCAAAGTGATTGGAGAGTATTTGGAGGTAGCGGCGGTTTCATTGGTGTCAACAAGCGTGTCAAACCCTGAGTTCGGCAGGTTTAAACCCCTGACCGACTTGGGGAAAGCGTGTTTAGTTGAGACAAATGGGGATCTGCATAGGCAACGCCCTGCTACAGATTCGCGCTCGACCCAAGCCCGCAGCCACGCCGCTCTCCTTTTGATCGCCCCCAAACAACAACTCTGTGCAAAAATATACTTAGGGCCAGCTCCTGCCCGCACCCTTCCCTTACCCAGGAGAGTTTTAGATCCATCCACCACAATTGCTGATCAATCTACACCCCAAATCCTTTTACTGGCAGTATTTAATAACGCGCGCCGCCTCCAATGATCGGCTCCACGCACAGACTAAAAATTAAAAATGTATAATTTAACAGGAAATTACATATTTTTATTTTTTAAGCTTTAATTTAGAATTCTCAAAGTAACACTTGCCTAAGTGTCAAAACTATGCCTGAAATTCCAGTTGAAAGTGCCAAACTGTTTCAGAACAGCATCACTGAGCTAGAGCAGGCGGAATTAGCCCTCGAACTCGCTTGGAACGAACTCGAAAAACAAACAGCAGAAACCATTGCTCACCTTGCCAACGCCGGCTCAGCAAACACACAGGAAATTAGCGATCGCTTGACCGAGGCTAAGCAACTCCGCCAGCAACTTCAAACTCAAATAAAAAAAGCCAACTCGCAGCGGGAATTTCATCTAGAAAACTTACCAATGGCAGTTGTAGAGTGGGACAAAGAATTTCGGGTAGTGCGGTGGTCGCCAATGGCAGAACAAATATTTGGCTGGAGTGCAGCAGAAGTAATTGGCAAATACTGGCACGAATGGTCAATAGTTTATCAAGAAGACTTCGAGGAAGTGTGCGCCGTCACAAATAAACTGTTACACAGCAGAGAAACCCGCAACGTTTGCCGCAACCGCAACTATACCAAAGATGGCTCGATAATTTACTGCGAATGGTACAATTCTGCACTCATCGATGAATCGGGAACAGTAGTTTCAATTCTCTCTTTTGCCAGAGACATAACCGAGTTCCAGCGCGCTCAAGAAGAACTGCATCGGCGCGAACAAGCTTTCAGCGCCATCGCCGAAAATGCGACCGATATTATCGCCCGGTTCGATCGCCAACTACGCCTCCTTTATATCAACCCAGCAGTAGAATCAACTATTGGAAAAAATGCCGAAAAATTGATTGGTAAAACCAACCAAGAATCAGGAATACCACCGCAATTGTGCAACCTGTGGGATGAGGCTTTTATGAAAGTTTTTGGTAGCGGCAAACAAGAGACTATAGAATTTGACTTTCCCACTTCCGAGGGAATAAAATATTACCACTGTCGAGTCATTCCCGAGTTTGCTGAAGACAATTCAGTAGAAACAGTTTTATCCATCTCCCGCGACATCACAGAACTAAAACAAGTCGAAGATCAGTTACGACAAAGCGAATCCAAATTTAAAGCCATAGTTGATTCTAATATGATCGGCTTAATTTTTTGGGATCTTGACGGCCGCATTATAGATGCCAACGCCGCTTTTTTAACCACGGTAAATTATACGCGGGACGAGCTGCTTGCCGGAAGAGTTAACTGGCAAGAAATGACACCACCAGAATACGTGAGTATAGATACAGAAAAAGTTGCAGAACTGAAGGAGAGAAATACGGTTGTTCCCTTTGAGAAAGAATTTATACGCTCCGACGGTAGCCGCGTTCCGGTGATGTTGGGTAGCACATTTTTAGAACAAACGCAACAGTTTGGCGTCAGTTTTGTGCTAGACTTAAGCGACCGTAAGCAGGCAGAATGGGAACTGCAAAAACATCAAGAACTTTTAGAAAGCATTCTGAAAACAATCCCCAACTTTCTTTACATCTACGATGCAGTAGAAAACAAAAATATTTATGCAAATGAATCTGTCACAGCCATACTCGGCTACACTCCTAAAGAATGGCAAGATTTCGGTATAGATGCTGTCGCTAACTTAGTTCATCCCGAGGATCTGTTAAAGCTAATTACAGGTATGGATCGACTAAAACACAGCAGCAATCCCTATGAAACCGATGACAGAGACTACAGAATAAAACACAAAAATGGGGAATGGCGCTGGGTGCACGATCGCTCTACAATCTTCAAAAGAACGCCCGACGGACAAATGAGGCAAATTATCGGTTCCGTACTCGACATCAGCGATCGCAAACAAGCCGAAGAATCATTAAAACAGCAAAAAGAACTGCTGCAAACTATCTTCGACAACGTGCCGATCATGCTCGCTTTCTTAGATAAAAATGGTCAAATAAACTGGGTCAACAGCCACTGGGAACAAGTGCTAGGCTGGAGTTTGGCAGAAATCAAAAACCGTGATATCTTGGCAGAATTTTATCCGCAGCCAGAATACCGTCAATATGTTTGGGATGAAATCCAAGCAGCAAATCAGAAGTGGAGCGACTTCAAAACACAAGTTAGAGACGGGCGAATTATCGACACTTCTTGGGCAAATGTTCGTCTTTCAGACGGCAGTTGTATCGGCATTGGTCAAGATATCACCGAACGCAAACGAGTAGAATTTAAACTCAAAGAACTCAACGAAACTTTAGAAGCTCAAGTCGCTCAGCGTACCGCAGAATTAGAGACTTTTTTTGATGCTTTACCCGATCACATTTTTGTGGTAGATCGCGAGAATATGCGACTGTCTTTTGTTAACCAATCGGTTGCCCAAACTGCTGGATTAAATAGCAGGAAAGAGATGCAGGGCAAAACGATTTTTGAATGTTTTTCCCCAGGCAGAGCTGCACAATTCTGTAGGGAAAATTCGCAGGTATTTGAAACAGGCGAAACTATGCACTTGCAGGATAAATTTGTGATGGCTGGCGAGACGACTTACTACGATACTTTTAAAATTCCCCTCCGAAATATAGACGGCAAGGTTTATGCTTTAATTGGCACTTCTCGCGATATCACTGAGTTGGTAGAGACAAAACAAGCTTTGTCAGAACGCACAGAGCAATTAGAAGCTGCCAATCAAGAATTAGAATCTTTTTCTTACTCAGTTTCCCACGACTTGCGCGCACCTTTGCGACACATTTCAGGTTTTGTAGAAGCGTTGAAACAGCGGCTAGAATTAACTGAGGCTTTGAGCGATCGCAAAATAGTTCACTATATGGAAATAATTGAAGACAGCAGCGAAAAAATGAGCCTGTTGATTGACGGTTTGCTCGCCCTGTCGCGGGTGAGTCGCACCGAGTTGAGGCAAATTCCGATCGATCTGAGCCGTTTGGTACAAAATGCGATTAAATTGACTAAACCCCCAACCGTCGCAGATCCGGCCCAAACTCCCCACAGCGTTGAATTTGCCGTCGGAGATTTGCCGACAGTAATGGGAGATCCAACCTTGCTGCAACAAGTGTTCAGCAACTTGATTAGCAACGCCGTCAAGTTCAGCCGCGGACGCACTCCGGCTACAATAGTTATTGAGGGTTTACCGGATGGGACGATTTTTGTCAAGGATAACGGGGTGGGTTTTCCGATGGAATATGCCGATCGCCTGTTTGGAGCCTTTCAGAGGCTGCACTCCCAGAGAGAATTTGAAGGTACGGGCATCGGTTTGGCGATCGTCCAGCGGATTATTCACCGCCACGGCGGCACGGTTTGGGCCGAAAGCCTACCTAGTCAAGGAGCCACGTTTTACTTTAAACTAGCGCAAACAATCTCAAACGGTAATATAGATTCATAAGTTAAGTGTATAAGAGTTTTAAATTTTGAATTTAAAACTCTTATACACTTAAATAAGTCACAATCGGTGAGAGCATCCGAATTGTGGTGTGACAGAAGTGTTCAGTGTCAGGGATGGAAGCGAAATATCTAGGCTTGGCGGTGCACGATGCTCGTACTCCTAAAAAACGCTCTTTTAAAAATTGGGATGATCCCCAATGGGTTCGGTCAGCCCTCGACGGCCGATGCTAAATAAAGGTCTTGCGAGTAGAGTATATAATTGATTTTGCTAAAAATATCGAGATAAAATTAATAACCAAACTCAGTCTAAAAAATTACTAGCAAAAACACGAATAACCAATTGAAAACCTCCCCAATACCTTATGTTAGATATAAATCAGACCAACTATCTACTAAAAATGGTAGCGGAATCAACATTGAAATTGTTGATTATCGAAGACATGGCAGAAGATATGGAATTAATAGTGCTCGCCTTAGAAGCGGGGGGGGTAAATTTTAAGTGCGACATGGCAGAAACAGCAACAGAGTGCAGAAAACTGCTGGAGAATTGCAAGTACGATGCTGTACTCTCAGATTACCGCCTCCCAGGCTTCAACGGTTTAGAAGTGTTGAAATTAATGCAGGAATTAGGGCAAGACATACCCTTGATTTTAGTAACGGGAAGTTTGGGAGAAGAAGCGGCAGTTGAGTGCCTCAAAGCCGGAATGACTGATTACGTATTAAAAGGGCGGCTGTTTAGGTTGCCAACAGTCTTAGAACGATCGCTCCAAGAATACAAAATGCGGCGCCAGCAACAAGAAGCGATCACCCAAATTCAGCGGCAAGCTCAGCGAGAAGCGATCGTCAACCGCATCCTCCAAGCCATGCGCTTCACCCTTGTACTCGACGAAGTGCTGCAAACCACAGCAGATCAACTGCACGAAGCTCTCGAAATCACCGCCTGCGCCATCTTGCAGCCAGATGCTGAAGGCGGAATCAGAGTTCGCTACATCAGCAAAGCATCGAACAGAGAACGGTTCGTCGGGCTAAATTGCAAAGTGGCCGAGCACTACCGATCCGATCTCGCGGCTGGGGAAACCCTGATCATCGACGAGTTATCGACACTGTGCCCCTCGCTGCAAGAATCAGCACAGTTGGTAGGGTTTCGCTCCGTCGCGATCGCCCCACTGCTCTACCAGCGGTCATTTTTGGGAGGAATTAGCCTCTATCAGTGCGATCGGGCGCGCTCTTGGAGCGCCGAAGAACTGTCGCTACTCAAAGCCATAGCCGATCAGTGCGCGATCGCGATCCACCAAGCCGAACTCTACCAACAAGCCCAAACCGAACTTGCAGAACGCAAGCGCGCCGAAGCAGCAGTCTGCGGCATCCAGCAGCAGCTAGCCACAATGGCAGCCAACATTCCTGGCTCAGTCTACCGCACCGTGCTGCATTCCGATGGCACAATCTCCATGCCATACATCAGTCCGGGCGTGCGCGAAGTTACTGGGTTCGGAGCCGAAGAAGTGATTTCGCACCCGGAACTCTTGACCGAAATCATCCATCCAGAGGACAAAAGCTTGTCAGACAGCCTCGTAGCAGCATCGAGAGCGAGTCTTTTGCCATGCGATCGCCAGTACCGCATCGTTCTAAGATCTGGGGAGGTCAAGTGGGTGCAAGACAGCGCTAAATTTTCCAAAAACGAACACGGCGACGTAATTATAGACGGAGTAGCCCTCGACATCAGCGATCGCAAACAAGCAGAATCAGCACTGCGCCAAAGCGAACAGCGATTTCGCTCGCTGATTGAAAACGCCACAGACATCACGATCATTCTCGACGCCGAAGGAATCTTCCGCTACATCAGCCCTTCCGTCAAGCGAATTTTAGGATACGCGCCCCACCAGGCGATCGGCCGCAGCGCCTTAGAAATAGTTCACCCCGACGACAGCGCCACGATCACCGAAACCCTCCACAAAGCCATTAAAAACCCCAAAAGAAGCCAGTGCCCAGTTGAGTACCGAGTCCGCCACCGCAACGGTTCCTGGTGTTATGTAGAAGCTGTAGCCACCAACTTGCTGTACGATCCCGCAGTCAAGGGAATCGTGATTAACTGTCACGACATCACTCAGCGCAAACTCGCCGAAGAACAACTGCTGCACGATGCTTTTCACGACGCCCTCACCGGATTGCCCAACCGATCGCTATTTACTGATCGGCTCGAACACGCTCTGAGGATGGCAAAACGGCGCAAAGACTACTTGTTTGCCGTGCTGTTTCTCGATTTAGATAGATTTAAAGTAGTCAACGATTCCCTCGGCCACGCCATCGGCGATCAACTGCTAGTATCGATCGCGCGGCGTCTGGAAGCTTGTCTGAGGGTCGGAGATACAGTGGCCCGCCTTGGAGGAGACGAGTTTGTGCTGTTGTTAGAAGACATCGAGGGCATCAATGAAGCTACCACCATTGTCAACCGTCTGCAAAAGAAAATCACCTCCCCTATCCTTCTAGACGGACACGAAGTATTTATCACCGCCAGCATCGGCATAGCTTTGAGTTCTGGCGAATACGTGGAACCGACAACCCTGCTGCGCGACGCCGACACAGCAATGTACCGCGCCAAAGAACTCGGCAGATCCCGACACGAAGTTTTCAACAGTTCCATGCACGCCCACGCTTTGCGGCTATTGCAGCTAGAAAACGACCTGCGGCGGGCGATCGAATCAATTAGAGAGCCGGCTAGAGAAGAAGACTTTCCCCCATCCCCCGCATCAGCCTTACCTCCCTTATCCCCAGCGCCCCAGTTTATTATTCACTACCAGCCGATCGTGTCGATCGCCAATAACACAATTACCAGTTTTGAGGCACTAGTGCGCTGGCAGCATCCAGAACGCGGCTTAGTTTCCCCCGGCGAATTCATCACCATCGCCGAAGAAACCGGCTTGATCGTACCCCTCGGCCGCTGGGTACTTCGCACAGCTTGCCACCAAATCCGCCAGTGGCAGCAGCTATTTCCCAGCCACCCCCCGTTGAGCGTTAGCGTCAACATTTCTGTCAAACAGTTTTCTCAGCCAGATTTAATCGAATACATCGATCGAGTTCTCGCAGAAACTCACCTCGACGGCAGCAGTTTAAAACTAGAAATTACCGAAAGTGTACTCATAGAAAATTCCGACTCAGTAACAGCAATGCTGGTGCAGCTTAGAACCCGAAACATAGACTTGTGCATTGACGATTTCGGCACCGGCTATTCCTCGCTCTCCTACCTGCACCGCTTCCCCACCAATACCTTAAAAATAGACCGCTCTTTTGTTAGCAGGATGGGAGGTGAGTTCGATTTCAGTAAAGGAGGCATTGACCCGACAGAAATTGTGCGGTCGATCGTTACTTTGTCCCACAATTTAGGCATGGATGTAGTAGCTGAAGGAGTCGAAGAAGCCTCGCAACTATCTATACTAAAAGGGTTAAAATGTGAGTACGCCCAGGGATTCTTTTTCTCAAAGCCAGTAGACTCTCAAACAGCAGCAACCCTAATCCGACAGCAAGCAGAAAATCAGAATTTGCTGACATTTAGTTTGTTAGAGAAAGGCCATTAAACAAACACGGCATTTTGTGAGTCCCGTTTCAGCATAAAATCTTAAAATATTTTAAAGCTGTGCCTAACTGGCGTCAGTTAATAACTACGGCATCCAAATCAATGTCAATGACCCCGGTCTCTAGATACGCTTCTTGCTTCGGGCCTAAGACTTAAACCATAGTTGACCAGAGGCGTACCTGCGTACTACGTTAACGGTAAGAGTTAAAGGCCTACCAGGGAATGCTCTCGCTAGTTCCTTGCCAAGCGAAATTTAGGATTAAACAGACTTATTGGGTTAAATCAGTTTCCTAGATATAGTATCGGCCCTTAACTAAGGTGCAAGCTAACATTACCCCTCTCATAGAGGCTCATAAAGGAGCGAACATTATGCGATTGCCGGTTGCGACGTTGGATGTGGTAATTGTCCCACTGAAAGTACATTACAAAAGTACACTCCCATCTAGCAATCCCCGTGTAATGGAAAGATTCACGGCGGTTGAAACCGCCTAGCCGTTTCCCTCTCAGGTCTAAAGACACGCTCGTTTCCCACTTACCAAATTTTTTTATGACTATTGGCTACCTAGCACTCGTTCTCCACGCCCACTTGCCCTTTGTCCGCCACCCCGAAAGCGACTACGTTTTAGAAGAAGAATGGCTGTTTGAGGCGATCGCGGAAACCTACATTCCCCTGCTGCAAGTCTTTGAAGGGCTCAAGCGCGACGGCATCGACTTTAAAATTACCATGAGCATGACGCCGCCCTTGGTTGCCATGCTGCGCGACCCCTTGCTGCAAGACCGCTTCGACGACCACTTGGCTAAACTCGAAGAATTAGCGGATCTCGAAATCGAGCACAATAGCGGAAATGGTCACCTCCGCTATTTGGCAGAACATTACGCCGCCCATTTCTCTCAAGTCCGCAACTTTTGGGAAAAGTACGATCGAGATTTAGTCAAAGCCTTCAAAGAACACCAAGACACCAACAACCTCGAAATCATCACCTGCGGTGCCACCCACGGGTATTTACCGCTGATGAAAATGTACCCCGAAGCAGTTTGGGCACAAATTCAAGTAGCTTGCGACAACTACGAAGCAAACTTCGGCCGCCGACCAAAAGGCATTTGGCTGCCCGAATGCGCCTACTATGAAGGCTTAGAACGGATGTTAGCCGACGCAGGCCTCCGCTACTTTCTCACAGACGGTCACGGCATCCTCTACGCCCGCCCGCGTCCCCGCTACGGCAGCTACGCCCCAATTTTCACCGAATGCGGAGTCGCAGCCTTCGGTCGGGATCACGAATCCTCGCAGCAGGTTTGGTCTTCGGAAGTCGGCTATCCAGGGGCCGCCGAATACCGCGAATTCTACAAAGATTTGGGCTGGGAAGCTGACTACGATTACATTAAGCCCTACATCATGCCCAACGGCCAGCGGAAAAATACCGGGATTAAATATCACAAAATCACCGGTCGCGGATTGGGTTTAGGCGATAAACAGTTGTACGATCCTTACTGGGCAAGGGAAAAAGCAGCCGAACACGCCAGCAACTTTGCTTTTAACCGGGAACGGCAAGTCGAGCACCTGAACGGGATTATGCAGCGTCCGCCGATTATTGTTTCACCTTACGACGCCGAACTTTTCGGTCACTGGTGGTACGAAGGGCCTTGGTTCTTAGATTACCTGTTCCGCAAGAGTTGGTACGACCAAAATACTTACGAGATGACGCACTTAGCCGATTATTTGCGGGGAAATCGGACTCAGCAAGTTTGTCGCCCGTCGCAGTCTAGCTGGGGTTTCCGGGGTTTCCACGAGTATTGGTTGAATGAGACGAATGCTTGGATTTACCCGCATTTGCACAAGGCTGCAGAACGGATGATTGAGTTGGGAAGTATGGAACCGGAAGATGAGTTGCAATATCGTGCTTTGAACCAGGCGGCGCGGGAAGTGCTGCTAGCTCAATCTTCTGACTGGGCATTTATCATGCGTACAGGGACGATGGTGCCCTATGCAGTGCGGCGGACTCGATCGCACTTAATGCGCTTTCACAAGCTTTACGATGAAGTGAAAGAAGGGAAAGTTGATTCGGGTTGGTTGGAGAAGGTTGAGGAGATTGATAATATTTTCCCTGAAATTAACTATCGCGTTTATCGATCGCTTTAAGCCTCGTTTCCCCTTTCATCCTGTCCCCCCAGCCCTGCTTAAGGAAGGGACAGGATGTTAATTAAAATTATAGGTGATGGGGTGATCGCCATTAGTGGAATGAGAAGGGCGATCTTTGGTTGAGAGTGTGAGTGCGATCGCATTTTTAGTGTGAAAAGGTTGATCGCACTTTATCTCTTTTTCTCAACGCGCGGGCGATCGCACAACACCATGTAGTCAAACAGCATTTTGAGCTGAGGAACGCTTGACAATAGAGAATTACTGGTGAAGAATTTTAACTATCTTGGCGATCGCCTCGTTCAACTTCTCAGGTTTAAGCTTACCAGCTTTATAAAGTATAATTTCTCAATCAGCGGTAAACAAGCGATTAGGTCTAATGTTGCTCGTTTGGTTAAGTCCGCCCTCGCTAAAATCACTACTTTCAAGGGTAATAGCATAGCGATCGGCGAGCGTCTGGCTAGTAATCTGACAAAGAATTAGATCGTCTCCTGCCAAAGTTGCTATGACTAAAGCCGGTCGGCGCTTGGCTTGTGTTAAATCTGAAAATGGGAAAGGAACAACTATCACATCACCTTTTACAAATTCTGCCATGCTTCATCCTCCTCTAATCTTAACCAGTCTTTTTGCAAAGAAGATTCACTGATCAGGCTTGCTTCTAACTTATCTTTATCATACTTGGCTTTGATAAATTGCAGAAAATTCCAAACTTCTTCTAATATAAATTCTGGGATATTATCCACTTCTTTAATGAGCAATTCTTTAGCGTTCATGTCATTTACCTATAAAGACATAGTAACTGTTAATCTATGATAGCATCCTTGAGATTAGCAGCGCTCAGTTGCGATCGCTCCCCATCTTCATGACCGACGGACAACAGCAAGCAGCCCGCCAAATTCCGGCTGACGCTCAATCCATCCTCGCTTAGCTACCAGATCGCATCCGCATTGCCCTCATTACCCGCGCGGCGGCTATTGAGTATCCCATCGAAGCTGTCGTTGAAATGGCGATCGCACTTTATGTCTTTTTCTCAACGCGCAGGCTATCGCTCTTTTTGGCCTGAAAATGGCTATCGCCGATGCCAGCAAATAGCCAGCGAATTAGAAAGAAAGCTACCAGAATTCACTCAAATAGAAGCGGAACCAAATCGATAAATTTAACTCGCGAAGTTAAAGCAATTGTTAGTTTAAATCAGAACTCCAATATTTGATTGTGCTAAATAATTGCAGCATTTGCCAGGATACAGCTATACTGTTGATATTAATGCGAAAAATTATATCGAAAGTAATCCTAAAATCAAAACTTTTTCCATTGAAGGCGGCAACTGGTGTTTTTGCCGAAGTTCCTGAGTTTGTGATCGCGCAAATATAAAACCCAAGTTGAAAAATTCTTAAACGACCTGATTGCTACTGAAGATTTGTTCCAGCAGACAACATCCACAATTTGCCGGATGTTGGAAATCGGACAGGTGGAATTAAACCGGAATAAGAGAGGGTACGTCAGCGCCATCGCGAACAACTATAATTATACAAACAAAAGGAACAAGAGCAGAAATATCGCATTCAAGAACAAATGGAAATCGACAGCCAAAACGAATACAAATAAATTAAAAACCGGGTTTGTGATAAAACCCGGTAACCATAAACCCAAGCAATACTAACACAGATAAAACCTCAATTTTTTAATAATTTTACCCCCATTTTTACCTTGTCCAAAATCGTCTTTTGCGAGACACAAGTAATCAGACACAGCTTGCCGCAGTTCAAGGTATCGCGACGGACTTCCTGAGCTTTTTCTCCGTACCAAATCTCGCGGGCGCTGGCATTTTTTACATTACCAATTACCGGGAACTCATCGCACAATTTCACATCGCCGCGCGTATCAATCCAGTAATTGCGGAGTCCAACGCGACAAGGACGAGTTGAATCAGGAGCTGTTTCTTCGGCAAAGTGAGGAATCATCAATCGCAACACTTCATCACTGTTCATAATCGGAGCACCGTTGTTCTTCATTTCAATTAGCTGCTCGATTACTTGTGCAAATTCCTCCATGTCTTCTTTTTCAATCCACAATTCCTCGTATGTTTCTGGTGTCCAGCGGTTGACTGGTTGGAAGTTCACCGTCGTCGCCCCAATTCCCTGAGCCCAGGTGACTATTTCCGGGAGGTGGCGGAAATTGAGTCGGTTCATTGTCGGTTTGACGTTGATCGGAAACAGGACCTTCTGTTTTTCTTGTTCTTCGCGCAGATAACCGATTCCTTTAGAAAGCCTATCGAACAATCCCGGTTGACCCCGCAAATAATCGTGCAGTTCTGCATTCGGCCCGTCAACTGACATATTCACATTAAAAGGACGAGCAGCGACAGTTTTGGCTGCGTTTTCCCTGGTCATGCAATAGCCGTTGGTGGTGACGCCGGCGTGAATGCCATTTTTATTCGCAAAGGCAAGTAAGTCTAGAAAACCTTTTTTAATATAAGGTTCGCCGCCGCTAAAGTTGATTGAAAATTCGCCCACAAATTCTTTGACGCTCAAGAGGGCATTTTGCCATTCTTCGATCGTCATTTCGTCTTTATATTCTTTGAGCCGCCAATACTCGCACTGCCGGCATTTTACATTGCAGCGCTCGTTGACAATCCCGTAAAAAGTGACTGGGCTTGTCACGTCGTATCCTGTATTGATCCGCAGCGATTCGGCCACTGCACTCTTGGTGTGCTTGACGCCCAGTCTCGATAATGTTAAAGCATCCATGTCTTTTTTCCCTTACGTGTTGTTACTTAAGTCAATTTCTCGATCCCTCTTTGCTACGTATAATTACGTATTTTGGATTACGTATTTCTTTTGAGTACGTATGCCCCATCCTAAGTGTTTAGTTTGGGTATGGCTAGATGTTTGTCAAATATTTATAATATTAAAACTTGTAACATATTAGTATTCCCAATCAATTAAGCAGATTTTTGTCTCAAAACATGAACGATGCTTAATAATCGCCAAAATATAGGGGCTTAAAATTGACTTAATTTAATAATTGTAGTTTTTGTTTAAATTGTGTTAAATAACTTAATATACCTTCTCAGTAAAACTACTTACGTAAACGGTATCAATAATTTATTGTTATAGTGAAATGAGCAGCCACTACAGCAGTTAACTTCACACAAGCTTTACAATATGGGAATTTAAGTATTTACACGGCAAAAAATGGCGACAAACATGGGACGATATTTGCACGTACTGAAATTGTTCTGGGGTGCGGCGATCGCAGCGGAACTAGAATACCGAATCAACTTTGTCCTCGCGGCCATCAGCAGCCTCGGAAATCTTGCGGGCAGCTTGTTTGGGCTATTTTTGTTCTACCGTACCGGTTACACGTTTTCTGGGTGGAAATGGGAAGAAGCCTTAGTTGTACTCGGTATTTTCACGATTTTGCAGGGTTTTTCGGCAACCTTTCTAGCACCTAATCTCAGCCGTATTGTTGATCGAGTCCAGCAAGGTACTCTCGATTTCGTACTCCTCAAACCCATCAGTTCCCAATTCTGGCTATCTGCAAACACAGTTTCGCCTTGGGGAATCCCAGATTTAATCTTGGGCACCGTATTGCTGCTGTATGCTGCTAACAAATTGGGCGTAGCAATCGGCAACTATTTTTTAACAGCAATACCGCTGTTATTCGGAACTATTACTCTTTACAGTATATGGTTTATGTTAGGGGCAACCAGCATTTGGTTTGTCAAAATTTACAATGTTACCGAAGTCCTCAAAGGATTGTTAGAAGCGGGTAGATTTCCAATGGCAGCTTATCCCGCTGCTTATCGATTTTTCTTCACTTTCGTAGTTCCCGTTGCCTTCTTGACGACTGTGCCTGCAGAAGCCATGCTGGGGAGAGGTGAAATCGTTTGGATCACAGGGGCGGGAATATTGGCGATCGGGCTGTTATTTTTCTCCCGCTACTTCTGGCAATTTGCCCTCCGCTTTTACACCAGCGCTTCCAGCTAGTTAAGTAGGTAGGTAAGCTGCTGCACATCTAGATTGTCTATTATGTTTGAGAGGGAGAGGATTTGACACCTGGGGAATAGGGAATTGAAATATACATTTTCAAGGCAAAACAGCTTATCTAAAAAATATTTTTTTTCTATTTACTTAGATAGTTAAATAAATGTAATATCTCAACCTATCCTTGAAATGTAAACTGGAAATACACCACGCAAACGCAGGCAAACCAATGAAAAGAAAAAAACTGGGTAACAGTAATTTTACTATCAGCGCGATCGGTCTTGGAGGTATGCCAATGTCCTTAAGTGGCCGGCCGCCAGAATCGCAATCAATTGCGGTAATTCACCGCGCCCTCGATTTGGGTGTCACCCTAATTGACACCGCAGATTCCTACTGCCAAGATCAATCCGACAAACACCACAACGAACACCTGATTGCCAAAGCTTTGCAACAGTACAGCGGAGATGTTAGGGCCGTTACAGTGGCCACTAAAGGCGGCTTAATGCGGCCTCAAGGTGCGTGGACGCGCAACGGCAACCCCCATCATTTACGCAAGACAATTCGGGAAAGTTTTGAAGCATTGGGCGGCAAGGAACCGATCGACCTTTGGCAATATCACTCGCCAGATCCCGCTTATACCATCGAAGCAGCCCTAGCACCCGCAAAAGAAGCCGTAGAAGCAGGAATGATTCGATTTATTGGAGTTTCCAACTTTTCTGTAGAGCAGATCAAACGCGCCCGCGATACAGTAGAAATTGTCTCTGTTCAGAATCAATATAATCCTTGGCACAGACAGCCAGAATCAGACGGCGTACTGGAATATTGCGAAACCGAAAAACTGACATTTTTTCCTTGGAGCCCTTTAGGAGGAAGCCGCCGCGCCACAAGCTTGCAAGATATGCCCGCGATCGCAAAATTAGCAGCAGAAAAAAACGTTTCAGTTTACTGTATAGTATTAGCTTGGTTGATGGCCCAATCGCCCTGCATAGTTCCGATTCCCGGTGCGACCAAAGTATCGAGTATTGAGGACTCTGTGCGGGCGCTCGAAGTTAAATTGACTGACGAGGAATTGCAACAAATTGCCGTAAGTTAAGTAGATAAGTCCCACAAAAACAGTAGAACAGGCAAGATGCCTGTTCCACAAAGATAACTTAATTGTGGGGTGGGTTTTTCAACCTGCCCCTGAAAGTGGGATTTAATGAATAAAGTTGACATTTTTTGAGGAATTGAATTTAATGGAAGCTAATCAAGTGAATGCCGATCGAGACGTAGCAATTGAACATCAAAACGTACCTGTCGCCCATGAAGGACTGCACAATTTTTTATACAGTTCCGACTCAGAACACAGCGCAGCAGCGACTGTTACTGAATTAGAAAACGACGGCACGCAAGTAATGTCGATCGATACGTGGCGCGATTTGGCAACTAACGCGAAAGTCGCCGGCGTTTACGCTGTAATGGACACTTCCCGCAACACTCAGTTTATAGGTTATTCGCGAAATATCCTGCTTTCAATCAACGGTCACATTGCCCAAAATGGCGTTGAAAATTGCGCTTTCCTGCGTGTGCAAACTTTCAAATTCCCAAAGCGGGAAGAAATGGAAAGTTTGCGCGATGCTTGGATAGCAGAAATTGGCAGCATTCCGCCGGGCAACGGTGCTGACAGCGAAATGTGGGCGGCTACGGTAGGCCAAGCAGCCCGCGCTGCTATGTCTGCTGAGGAACAAAAAGGTTATGAGGAAAAGAAGCTGAAATTACGCAAAGCAATGGCCGATTCCACTCTTACCAAAGAGTTAGAAACAGCAACCCAAAGTGATAGCGAACGACACCAACATCTGGAAGCTGCTGTTAACAATGATGATTGGAGTGCGGTGATTCACTCGCAAACTCAGGAAACAAAATCCGGTTCCTAAATCGGAAAAATGTTTGTAATTCTGAGATATTGTACTATTTTTAGAACGGGCATCTGACCCGTTCCACAATACATTAAGTTTATTGTGGGGCGTTGCTCATAGCCCGCCCAAAATATTCAATCTTAATCATCAACAACTGATCGGGATTAATGACTAACTTTGCGTTCAGTAACTAAAGTCAAACTTACCCATTCACCCCGATCGTTGTAACTGCGAATCATCCGAAACCGCAAGTCAGGTTCTACCAACCAACCTGCCTCGAAAAATATAGGTTTTCGGGATTCAATCTTGACAGGTAAAGTACAAGAACCGCCGTCAGGAAGCAGCACAACTTGCACGGGCATAGCACCTTCGTTAAAATTTAATACAGAACCGTCAATGCTGGCGCTAGAACTGATAACAGTAGCATTACTGCCAAAAGTAATTTTCTGCACTAGGCGATCGCTACTTTCCAAATGCAATTGCAGTTTGGTAGAATAAAAGTCTGGAGAACGCAAATCTGGATACATTGTCACCGCCTCGCCCTGCCACTCTCCCAGCAAATCGTCAACAGTTAAAGGCGGACGTTCGGGGACATTTTTATCAAGCTGCTTTTCCCGAATTAAGATAAGTGTTGATAAATTGCCGTCGGTATTGTATGTCAGAGGGAAGCGCAACCGACGATAATTGTAGATAAAACCAAACTCGGCACCGCACTCAGAATAAGGCGCTAGTTGAATAGTTCCCTGAGAAAAAGCTCCATTCTCAAAAAATAGGATATCTCGTCCCAAACTTTGATATTCTCTAACAAGTTCGCTCACTTCTGGTTCGCCCACACCGCTAGGATTTGGAGAAAACCGACGGAGTTTCAATCGCACATTTTTGTTGTCATTGAAACCTTCGAGAGAAATAATGCTAGGAGTATCTTGAAGTACCTCTCCTCGCGGCGATAGCTGGGTAAAAGAACCGTGCCATTCTCCCAAGTTTTGCAGAAAGTTTTCCCATTGTGATACCATATTCTTACCTTTGGATATATGTCTAAAAATAGAATTATAACTCTGCTGACGGATTTTGGATTAAGTGATGTTTATGTGGGAGTGATGAAAGGTGCGATCGCCCAAATTAACCCGCACTTAAAAGTCATTGACATTACGCACCAAATACCATCTCAAAATATTGCGGCGGCGAGGTTTTGTTTGATGACTGCTTTTGCTTATTTTCCGCCGGAAACCGTACACGTTGCTGTCGTCGATCCGGGTGTGGGAAGCAAGAGACGCGGGGTTGCGATTAAATGTGCTAATTGCTTTCTTGTAGGGCCGGATAACGGGTTGTTTAGCGGGGTGTTGAGTCGGGAAAGTGCGATCGTATCTGTCGAACTCACGAATTCTCAATACTGGCGCACACCTCAACCTAGCAGCACTTTTCACGGTCGCGATATTTTCGCTGCTGCGGGCGCTCACTTGGCGAACGGGGTGGCTTTGGAAGAGTTGGGGGAGACGATTGACCCTGCAAGTTTAGTGCAGTTAGAGATACCAAATTGTGCCGTTACCGCCACGGGTATAGAAGGCTGTGTTCAATATGTTGATCGCTTCGGCAACCTAATTACTAATATCCCCAATAATTGTATTATAGGTAACAATTGGTCAGTAACAATTAGCCATAGTTCTGATGCAATTCGCATTCCCAGCGGTAAAACCTACAGCGACAGCCAACCGGGCGATTTAAGTGCCATAACTGGTTCTGACGGTTGGCTAGAAATTGCCGTTAATGGCGGCAGCGCTCAATCTGTATTAAAATTGGAATGCGGAGCGATCGTGCAATTACTTTTTGAAAGCAACAATTAAAATCATCTCTTGCAGTCCGCGTCTGCGGATGTTTTGCTTGTAAAAGCGATTTCAAGATCCGTTTCATATCTTTATAAGCATAAAAAACCCGGTTTATCCCAAAAACCGGGTTTCTCATCTTTATCCAGCTACCACGAAATTCACCAACTTTCCAGGCACCACAATTACCTTTTTAATCTCCTTACCTTCCAGGTGACGCTTAGCCAATTCCGACTCGCGAGCAAACTTTTCCAAAGCAGCTTTGTCAGCACCAGAAGGCACTTGGATAGTACCGCGAGTTTTGCCCATAACTTGAATTACCAGCGTAATTTCATCGGTAACTAATGCAGAAGCATCCACACTCGGCCAAGTTTGCGTATGCACCGATTCACTGTTACCAGTATTGTGCCACAACTCATCAGCAATATGCGGCGCAAAAGGCGCTAACAATCGAATCAAAGTGTTAATTCCTTCTGCATAAATTGGCGAATCTTTACACTTAGCATCATTCAAAGCATTGCTGAGTTTCATCATTTCAGAAACAGCAGTATTGAACTGATAATCACCCTCCAAATCGTCGCTAACTTCCTTAATTGCAGTGTGAATTGCCCGTCGCAAATCCTTCTCAATTTTACTTAATTCAGCATTTTCTACCCCTTGACCGGGGGTGGGAGGGACTCGTCCAGCAAACTCTGTAACCACGCGCCAAACGCGATTTAAAAAGCGAAATTGCCCTTCTACATCAGCGTCGTCCCACTCCAAATCTTTCTCTGGCGGTGCTTTGAATAAAATAAACATCCGCGCCGTATCTACCCCATATTTTCCCATAACTTGCAAGGGGTCAACGCCGTTATATTTTGATTTGGACATCTTCTCATAGAAGACTTCCAAAGCTTCGCCAGTTTCAGGATCTTTGGGATTTGCGGGGTCTATATCTGCTGGGGGAACATATTTGCCAGTAACGGGGTTTTTATAGGCCATTGCTTGCACCATGCCTTGAGTTAACAGGCGTTTAAATGGTTCGTCACAATTGATTAAACCCCGATCGCGCAAAACCTTGGTAAAGAACCGCGAATACAGTAAGTGCAAGATTGCGTGTTCGATGCCGCCGACATATTGGTCTACAGGCATCCAATCATTTGTCTTCTCACTGTCGAAGACTTGCTCTTGATTTTGAGCATCGGGGTAGCGCAAGAAATACCACGAAGAATCGATAAAAGTATCCATCGTATCTGTTTCTCGCTTCGCCGGAGTGCCGCAACTCGGACAGGGAACGTTTACCCATTCTTCCATCTTTGCCAATGGCGAACCTTTGCCTGTAAATTCTACATTTTCCGGCAACAATACGGGTAAATCCGATTGAGGGACTGGTACTGTGCCGCAGGTGGGACAGTGAATTACGGGAATCGGAGCGCCCCAATAACGCTGTCTAGAAATTAACCAATCTCTCAAGCGGTATTGGATTCGGGCTTTGCCATAACCTGCATTTTCGGCATGGTGAATAATCGCTGCTTTGCCTTTAATGGAATCCATACCGTTGAAGCTTTCGGAATTAATCATAATCCCAGGTTCGGTGTAAGCTTCGGTCAGCGGAATCTCATCATCATCCACAATTACTACTTTAATTGGCAGTTGATATTGATTGGCAAATTTAAAATCTCGCGTGTCGTGGGCTGGTACTCCCATGACTGCGCCGGTGCCGTATTCGTACAGCACATAATCGGCGATCCAAATGGGGATTTCTTCGCCGTTGAAAGGATTGACTGCTTTGCCGCCTGTGGGGATGCCGCGCTTTGGTTTGTCTTCGGCTGTGCGATCGATCTCGCTTTGGGCCGCGACTTCTTTAATGAAGGTTTCTACGGCGGTTTTTCTATCTTCGGTTGTTACGCGCTTAGTTAGTGGATGTTCCGGTGCTAAAACAACGTAACTGACGCCGTAAACTGTATCGGGACGTGTGGTGAAAACGGCGATTTTTTCATCCATTCCGACAATCGGAAATTCTAAGTAAGCGCCGACTGATTTGCCGATCCAGTTGGCTTGCATTAATTTGACTCTTTCTGGCCAATCTGGCAATTTGTCTAAGTCGTTTAATAACTGTTCGGCGTAATCGGTAATTTTGAGGAACCACTGCCGCAATAATTTGCGCTCGACTTTGGCACCGGAACGCCAGGAACGACCTTCGTTATCTACTTGTTCGTTTGCTAACACTGTTTGGTCGATGGGGTCCCAATTAACTGCGGCTTCTTTTTGATAAGCTAATCCGGCTTCTAAAAATTGCAAGAAAATCCATTGAGTCCACCGATAATAATCGGGAGAACAAGTTGTAACTTCTTTTGTCCAGTCGAAAGAAATACCCAGCCGGCGAAATAAGCCTTTCATTTGGGCAATGTTTTGATAAGTCCATTGTGCAGGGGGAATTCCTCGCTCGATGGCTGCATTTTCTGCCGGCAAACCAAAAGCATCCCATCCCATCGGATTCAATACCCGATAACCTTGCATTCGCTTGAGTCTGGCAATTACATCGATGATTGTGTAGTTGCGGACGTGGCCCATGTGCAGGTTTCCCGACGGGTAGGGGAACATGGATAAGGCATAAAATTTAGGCTTTTGCGTATCTTCTGGCATCTGGTCTAAGTTTTGCTCAGCCCATGTCTGCTGCCATTTTTCTTCTATGGATTGGGGGTTATATCTGGAATCCACAACAATTGCTCCGTGTAGGATTTACTAATGTTTGCTTGAACATTTTGGCACATTCAAGGGGCCTCGATTAGGATTTTTATGAGCTCCAAGGATTTTGGCTCGAATATCTGTATTATATATTGTAGTATAGGTAATTTTAACTGGGGGGCGATCGACCAAATACTCCCGTTCGCCCTGAAAAAAGTAAATAACTGCAATCCCCAGAAACCCGATTTCTTTGACAAACCGGGTTTATTCTCCTGGTTCGAGCTTAGATGCTATCAGGATCGATGTTCAATTCGCGCAGTTTGGCGGCTAAACGTTCCGCTTTTTGAGCTTCTTGTTCGGCACGCTGCGTTGCTTCTTCTGCGCGCTGAAATTCTCCTTCTGCGCGTTGAAATTCTTGTTCGGCGCGCCGTCGCTCTAATTCTCGCTGTTCATCTAATTCTGAATAGGAAAGAAACTTTTGTCCATCAGGTCGATAAATTTCTAAACCTTCCGATCCCAACTCAAACCGCACTCCCAATCTTGGACTTATCCAGCCCTCCATCGGTTCAATTACTTCTAACATTCCTTCAATTCTTTGCCAACCAGTCAACTCATTTTGTGCTGGGTCATAAAGGTAATACTCCTCAACTGCGTAGCGATTGTAAAATGAAAATTTCTTGTTCATTTTTATTTGGCTGTCGCTGAAAGAGCGAATCTCAAACACGACTTGGGGAGGAATATTATCTTCACGAAATTGTAGGTAAGAACGTCGATCGCCCTTTGGCCTCCCAAATACAACCATTACATCTGGCGCTTGAGAAATATCTGTTCTCCCCTCAACCGGATACCACAGTAAATCGGCGGCTATAAACACGTTTGGGTCATCTTTCAACAGCGACTCGCAACCTTCTTTGATTGTGACAATTAATTTGTATTGAATTGTGCTATCTGCCATCGGTTGACCGTCGCTGCAGGGATAAATAATTTCTTCGGTTGTGACTTGCATTGTGGTTGTCTCCGAAAAGTATCTGAGCTTAATTATACTATTGTTTAAAGCAACTATCTGCACCGAAAATGGCACTGCCCTTTCCCTACTGACAGAATCTTCAAAATAGCGAGCAGCGGCGCTTCAAAGCTGCTTGCAAAAGAGTGTTATACAGTTTTTCCTTGACAGTATAAGCGCCGAATCTTTCCAAGTGCGGATTGTTCATTTGAGCGTCGAAAAGCAGATAAGATCGATCGCGCAATCTCTCCACCAACTTCACCATCGCCACTTTAGAACCTTCGGGAATTCGGTAAAACATCGACTCCCCAATAAACGCACCGCCGATCGACAATCCTAAAATACCGCCCGCCAATTCGTCCCCGCACCAAGTCTCGAAGCTGTAAGCCCAACCGGCCTCATACAAACCCCAGTAAATCTTCTTGAGTTCCTTAGAAATCCAAGTCGTTTCGCGATCGGCACAACCCTCAACCACCGCCCCAAAATCGCGGTTTACAGCCACCGAAAACCGATTTTGATTGAGTTGGCGACGCAGGGATTTCGGATAGGTAAATCTATCATCCAGGGGAATCAGCGCCCGCTGACGGCTCGAATACCACCCCAAACTTTCCTCGCCGTCATTTGCCATCAAGAAATAGCCTTGCGCGTATCCTTGTATAATTGTCGGTATATCATATTGCATATATTTATCAGTTGTCATTTCTCAGTTAACTTTTCAAAGTCAACATTAGCAATTAGGAATAATCATGTCTGAAACCATTGAACCTATTACCTTACCGCCCGCCAAAAACCCCGAACAAGAAGGCCAATGGCTCCAACAAACGCTGCTGGCATGGCTAGACTCCGAGTTTATCCCAGAAGCAGCCAACCAGCAAATAGCTAAAAGAGCTGCCCAAATCTATGTCCGCCAGCGTATGGAAGGCGAAAATGACGTGGGCAGCCTCGTAATTGCGATCGTCACCGAAATGCAGGCCTATGATTTTTCTAAAAGCTTCTACGGCGAATTTGCGATCGCCAATGCCGTCAGCGACTTGTTACTCGAAAGTCTCGGCATCGATAAATGCTGTGGCCAGTGAAGCAAGAAGGAGGAAAATTTAACTCATAAGTCTGAAACAAAAATCAACCCCAAACCTAATCCTGCCGATTAATTGTGAGTTTTTTCCTTCTTTCTTCCTTCTTCCTTCTTCCTTCTCCCTTCTTCCTTCGTGCTACCAGCTAGACTTCACAACACCGGGCAAAAGACCTTCGTGAGCCATTTCTCGCATCATGTTGCGAGACAGTCCGAAGTCACGATAGTAACCTCTGGGCCGTCCAGTTGCCCAGCAGCGGTTCCGCAAGCGAGTCCGCGAACTGCTGCGGGGTAGCTGTTGTAGTTGGCGGTGAATCGCCATTTTGTCCATCTGATTGTTAGCCTGGTCAAACTGGTCTTTCAGGTCTTCCCGCTTGTCGGCGTACTTGTCTACGAGTCTCTGGCGCTTTTTCTCGCGCTCGACCATGCTCTTCTTAGCCATAATCTGTTGATATCCTTAGATAAATCACAATCTACTATTGTACTATATTTTGGTGATTTCGGATCTCTTTTATTTGAATTATTTCTTTTGTTAACAACATTTTTAGCAACAGGCAAGATGCCTGTTCCACAATAACTCAACATTTTTAGCAACAGGCAAGATGCCTGTTCCACAATTATTCAAGGTTTTTAGCAACAGGCAAGATTCCTGTTCCACAATAACTCAACATTTTTAGCAACAGGCAAGATTCCTGTTCCACAATAACTCAACATTTTTAGCAACAGGCAAGATTCCTGTTCTATCAAATCCGTTAGCATCGGAATAGTAAATTCGAGTTGACGGTTCACTGTCAACAGTCAACAGTCAACCGTCAACCGTCAACATCATTCCGGTATAACCGGAAATGATATTCCACAATCACTCCACATTTTTGTGGTACAGGCATCTTGCCTGTACTTAACCTTGGCGCAACACCAAACTATTAGAAGAAGGGCACAAATCTGCAAGTTCGCAAATATTGCAAGCCGGATTTCTCGCATTACAAACTGCCCTGCCGTGATAAACCAACCGAATCGACCAATTTTCCCAATCTGGCTGCGGTAACAATATCATCAAATCCCGCTCGATCCTTATAGGATCGGTATGTTCGGTCAATCCCAACCGCTGAGTCAAACGTTTGACGTGAGTGTCTACCGTCACGCCCATATTAATACCAAAGGCGTGGGCGAGAACGACATTAGCAGTTTTGCGGGCAACTCCGGGCAATTCTAGCAGCAGTTCCATCCGCTGCGGCACTTGATTGTTAAATTTATTGACGATCGCCTGACAAGCACCTTTAATATTTTTAGACTTATTGCGGTAGAAACCAGTCGATCGCACGAGACTTTCGAGTTCTTCTATATCAGCATTTGCAAAAGCAACCGCATCGGGAAAACGCTCAAACAAAGCCGGCGTTACCAGATTTACTCGATCGTCCGTACACTGAGCCGAGAGAATCGTCGCCACCAGCAACTGCACGGGAGTTTCGTAGTTGAGAGTACAACGAGCTTCTGGATAGAGGCGTTTGATGCGAATCAGAATTTCTAGCGATCGTTGTTTTAAACTTAACTTTTTAGTCATTAGTCATTAGTCATTAGTCATTAGTTATTAGTCATGTGTTTTTAACTGCTTCCCAGGCACGACCGGGGAACCCATAAACAGAGGCTGTGCATCGCTTGCGTAGAAAAAAAAAGAAGAGGGAAAAATAGGAAAATATGAAAACGGAAAACTAGACATAATTCTTCCTTCTTCCTTCTTCCGTCTTCCTTCTTCCTTCCTTCATTTACTATTGCATGAAATTTCGCAAATCAAACCCAGCCAAATTAGCAGTATCGCGAATAATCAAGAACACTCCCAAACCCAGCAACAACACCAAACCAGTCTGCATGACATTTTCCTGAATGCGGTTCGGCAGAGGCTTGCCCCGCAGTCCTTCGATTAACAAAAAAGCTAGCTGGCCGCCATCTAAAGCAGGTAAAGGCAAGATATTAATCACAGCCAAATTGACGCTAATTAGCACAGCATACTGAAACAAACTCGCAGCATCCGATTTGGCAATCCCTGCACCAATCGCCACAATCGCCACAGGCCCGGACAACTTGTCGGCAGTCTGGCTGAAATTGCTAAGTAACTGCCCAAAACCTTGAACTGTCAGCACCACAATCCGCTCAAATTCTTTGGCGGCCTTGCTAAACGCCTCCACAAATCCGGCCCTCTGCCGCACCACAGTGCCGTTAGAAGTTAGCTGCACGCCAATGCGACCTTTGCCATCGGGCGACTCTTCAGGAGTTACTGTCACCAAAAATTTTTGTTCTTGGCGCTGAATTTCCAACGCTAGGGGTTGGTTGGGATGATCTTGGATTGCTGTGACCAATAATTTGATTGCTTCGCGGGAAGCGTCCAATTCCTTGCCGTCAACAGACAGAACAACGTCGCCCGATCGAATTCCGGCTTGTTTCGCGGCAGAACTGACTTCTGCGGCGACTTCCGGGACTTTAACTCCCGGTAGGTAGTTCATTTCTGCAGCGCCGACAGTGCTCAATTGCACCACCAGCAGAAAATAAGCAAAAATTAAGTTGGCAATTACCCCTGCACTAATGACGATCGCCCGATCGAGCACTGGGCGATTTTTGAGCAAATTCGGGTCATTTGGGGGAATTGTACTGTCTGGATCGTCGTCCGGGAAACCCACGAAACCTCCCAGGGGAAAGGCGCGGAGGGCGTATTCAGTTTCCGGGCCTTGGTACTTCCAGAGGATGGGCCCGAAACCGATAGAGAACCGGTTGACGTGGATGTGTTGAAGTCTCGCCGCCAGGAAGTGGCCGAGTTCGTGAACGACAATCAAGATACCTAAAACTGCGATCGCTGCCAAAACTGACATGAAGGATTCCACTAACACTTTTACTGGACTTTGATTTATTTTAATATCTTTTTAATATCGGTGGCTTGGGAGCGACATTTTTCAGTCAAACTGGAAGGTGGAGTTTTTGTTGGAAGTCGGGGGCGCGGAGATAGACCCGACGCTGCCAAACCGATCGCGCGATCGTACCTGAGTTTACCTCTAAAACCAATTCCCTATTACAAATTACCCATTACCAATTCCCAGTTACCCATTCGCCATTATGAAAGACACTTCTTTGAATATTATCGCTATTTCTATCTTTGCCATCACCGTTTCAATATTGTTGGGGCCCCTATTCAACTTGCCAGAAGCCGTACCTGCGATCGCCACTTTTTGCCTGTTGGGGCTAGCCACCCTCGACAGTTTCCAGTGGCAAGGTCAAGGCGGTACAATTTTATTAGATTGGCTGGGAGGAACTTCCAAACAAAAGCGCGATCGTATCCTTCACCACGAAGCCGGACACTTCCTAGTCGCCCACCTGTTAGGAATTCCCGTAACCAGCTACGCCCTCAACGCTTGGGAAGCATTTAAACAAGGTCAAACAGCCCAAGGCGGCGTCCGATTTGAAGACGAACAATTAGCATCTCAACTCCAAAGCGGCACTCTTTCCTCCCAACTTTTAGACCAATACTGCACCGTGTGGATGGCCGGAATAGTCGCAGAAAAATTTGTTTACGGCAGCGCACAAGGAGGAGCAGAAGACCGCACAAAAATTAGCGCAATTTTAACACAACTGCGCCGTCCCATTTCCGAAATTCAACTCAAACAAAACTGGGGTTTGCTACGAGCAAAAAACCTGATTGAAAGCCACCAATCAGCTTACGAAGCCCTAGTAGCAGCAATGGAAAAAAGAGCAACCGTCGCCGAATGCTGCAACATAATTCAGCAAAATTTATAGGAAAAAGATTACGCACTCTTGCCTTATAAACCCGGTTTATCTCTAGATTTCTCACAAAGACAGGACTTACGCACCGCCTCAATATATAGTGTTTTGTAGGGGCAAACCCCCCGTGGTTGCCCCCATACCTGGAATGATTACGTAAGTCCTAAAAGACAAAAAATTTGCGTAGAAACCGGGTTTAAGAGCGTATTATAGGGATTAAAAATTCATGTCAGAACCAAAAAATTTTGCAACAACACTGCAAACAGCGAACCCAAATACAGAAAAATTGTTGTGGCTGTTCGGTTTCCGCATCGACCCCAGCACCGAAATACCAAATCTATATACTCTAATTGTCTATGGAGAACAAGAGCCGCCCTTAATAGCCGGCGGTCAACTTGTATTTTTTACCCGTCCAGAACTAGCTATTAACGCTCTCCAATTGTGCCATATCGATGTCAGCGAACTGGGAAAGCCACCCACACAAATAGACGCTATTTGCGACATTGCAGAAACGCTATACTTGCTCGATGCCGAAGATTTTGACGAATCAGCTACTATCCTCAACTGTTTGAACGCGCTTTTCGATTTAGTGAAAGCTACTTTAATACCGATGCCAACTGAATACAAGCGCATACTTTATGATTTTGCAGACCATTTGAATATTGAGGAAGAGTTTGCAAGTTTTTTAGACGCAGAAGATATTCAGCGATCGGAAATTGTTAATGCCATTTTGTGGTGTGTGGGAGCAATTACAACAAAATCTAGATTGTTGACCGAGTAATTTAAGAAAAACTAGAATGTGAATCGATAATAGATAATAGATAATATCGCCCAAGGAAATTGTGCCATGACTATAACAGATTTACGCTTGTGGACTGTAGAGGAATACCGCCGCATGACCGAAACAGGCATTCTCAATCCCGATGAACGAGTCGAATTAATTGACGGGCAAATTATTTCAATGAGTGCAAAAAATCCTCCCCACGCAGCAACTAACCTCTGTGCAGCCGACTATCTCAGAAATCTGCTGGTAGGACTTGCTTTAATTCGCATCCAAGACCCGATCGCTCTAAGCTATAATTCAGAACCAGAACCGGATATTGCTGTAGTGCAAATCGACCCTCGGCTGTACCAAGATTTTCATCCCGCACCCGCCAACATTTTCTTATTAGTAGAAATAGCTGATACCACCTTAGAAACAGACCGCAAGCGAAAAGCACCGGCTTATGCTAAGGCCGGAATTACTGATTATTGGATACTTGATGTTAACACGCGGCAAGTTTATGTTTTTCGCGAACCGCGCGAGGCCAACTACCGACAAGAAACAGTATTTAATGAAGATGATGTTTTGTCAATGCTGGCATTTCCAGAAATAGAAGTTCAGATTTCGCAACTGTTTCCTTAAGTAGGGGCAGGTTTTACCCATAATAATTGCCTAAGACAAATAATCTCGTAAACCTGCCCCCACCAACCTATCAATTACCAATTACCAAATTATAAATTACCAAATCTTCAAGCTTGTCCCGATCGCTACAAAAAATTTAGTATTAAGGCGTAGCATGAGTTATACTCCTACTGGAAAGACTGTGACTGCCAAAAAATCCCAAAATCAAAGTTTATGAGCAACACTTCCCCGCCTCAATCAGCCGCCAACAATCCTGCAACAAAAAAACTCAGTTTCTCGACAAAATTAGCGTACGGTGCCGGCGACCTCGGCCCGGCAATTACCGCTAATGTTTTAGCATTTTACCTCCTAGTTTTCTTTACAAATGTCGCTGGTTTACCTGCCGGCTTAGCCAGCAATATTTTGGTAGTTGGCAAGGTTTGGGATGCCATAAATGACCCGATTGTGGGGGTTTTGAGCGATCGCACTTCTCACCCTTGGGGCCGCCGATATCCTTGGATAATATATGGTGGCATTCCCTTCGGCATATTCTTCTTATTGCAGTGGATTGTACCTAGCACGGATCACACAGTGTTATTTTGGTACTATGTTGCAATCAGCATTTTGTTCAACACCGCCTACACGGCTGTCAATCTTCCCTACACTGCCCTGACTCCAGAACTTACTCAAGACTACAACGAACGCACTAGCCTTAATAGTTTTCGATTTGCTTTCTCCATTGGCGGCAGCATCCTTTCATTGATCTTAGCTCTAATTATCTTTCGTGTATTTGAAAAAGACCCGAATCAACAATATTTAGTATTAGGTGCAATCTGTGCAGTTATCTCTGTCTTGCCTTTGTACTGGTGCGTTTTGGGAACTCGCAAGCACGTCGCAGCCCAACTATTAGAAAACGCAGAACTAGATAATTCTACATCCTTGCCACTGAAAGAACAGTTGCAGATTGCATTTAGCAATCGCCCTTTTTTGTACGTCATTGGAATTTATCTTTTTTCTTGGCTGGGAGTGCAGTTGACTGCTACTATTATTCCCTACTTTGTTGTTAACTGGATGCAACAGCCACAGTACGTTTTTAGCTTGGTGGCGATCGCAGTTCAAGGCACTGCATTAATCATGCTATTTGTTTGGAGTAAAGTCAGCGAGAGATACGGCAAAAAAGCCGTATATTTTATGGGCATGAGTTTGTGGATTATTGCCCAAGCTGGACTATTTTTTCTGCAACCAGGACAAGTATTGCAGATGTACTTATTAGCAGTCATGGCAGGTGTCGGAGTTTCCACGGCTTATCTAATACCTTGGTCGATGATACCGGATGTGATCGAACTCGACGAACTGCAAACAGGAGAAAGACGCGAAGGCGTTTTCTATTCATTTATGGTACTACTGCAAAAAATCGGATTGGCAGGGGGTTTGTGGTTGGTAGGCCAAGCATTAGAAGGAGCTGGATTTCTCTCTACCGTTCCCGGACAGCCGGCCCCCGTACAGCCAGATTCTGCACTGTTTGCGATTCGAGTTGCGATCGGGCCGCTGCCCACACTTGCTTTAATTGCTGGCATGATTCTTACATATTTTTATCCCATAACCCGCGAAGTTCATGCAGAAATATTGTTGAAACTGCGAGAAAGAAAAGCACAAAATCAGTAAGCGCTAATAAGGAGTTTTTGGTAATTAGTCAAATAAAAAAACAACAACTACCGATAGCTAATCTGATCAAGCTCAATAGCAATCCTCCCATCCTGTGCTACCTCTTTTTTTTCTTTAACAATGTGTCATCTTCTTATGGCATCGGTTAATTTCCCAAAAAGCCCGTTGCGCGTTTACCGAAAGGATTGCTATAGCTTGCTCGGAGGGCGAATCAAAGCGATAGTTTTAGTAATAGCCCCGGAACCCAGAAACCTAGTTTTTTTACGAAAATACATAAACCGCGCCGTCCCATCCGCCCCGGTAGAAAAACCCCGAAGGCTGGAGTTGTTCGAGATGTCGATCGAGCTTGAGAACACAACTTATTAAATTTTATGTCTGTCGCGCACTATAGAGATGAGTTGGTGATATAATCACCACGGTAAACTAAGTATATACACTTAATCAGTCATCCAACTCCTCAAAAAGTTTATAATTAAAAGAAGAAACAGATTTTTCTCGGAAATTGATTGGATTAGTTGCCGTTCCAAAAAATCTGCTGAATGTGGCTAATTATATCGACATGGGAAATGCAAAACCTTTTAGCCGATCAGTTAGCGCATAAGTTAATAAGTGCTTCTGCCGTTGACTCTGAACCGAAAAATGGCATAGAGGACAAATCAATACCAGCGCAAGCAGCGGCTGAGGTGTTACGGTCAATTGTAAAAGTTTGGTAAAGTTATGGAACCCCCTGTCGGGAAGCTGAGCGACACCTGAAAAAGTTTGCTTCGTCGCCCGGAAACCCGAAATACAAGCACAATGCAGCAGAGCCAAATGCAGTCTGATATAACTCTCCAGCAGTCGTAAAAGAACTTTTACTGCCGGCTTAGCATAGGGATTTAGTTATTTTTGTATACTATGTGAAAGTAGTGAGAACTATTAGAAGGAAGTGGGCTCAACCAACCAATAATTTCGTGTGATATCCTTAAGCCAATGCTCAAAGTATCAACCCGAAGGCTCGCAGAAGAAAGCTGATTTTACCCACAAAATATCCAAGAGGTCAACATGGAAAGAGAACAGGACGCTCATATCGTACCCATTAGCAACCAGAGCCGACAGGTGCAGCAATTTTCCGTTGACGAGGGAGAAGATTTAAGCGCGCAGCCTCAGAAAGGATTGAATGTAAAGCCGTTGTTGAGGACTTTTCAGCGACAAGCCCTAATCATTATTGGGATTATAGGTCTAGTAGGCGCTGGAGCTGTTTATCAGATCAAGGGAGGCAAGAAAACATATCAAGGCGATTTTCGGATGCTAGTGGAACCCGTGACAACGGAGGCCAGAATTGCTGATCCCTCTGCCCTAGCCAATCGCGGCGAGGGGGGGGCAGTGCCTAATCGAGATTTTTTTAGTTTGGACTACGCAACTCAACTTGAAATTCTCAAGAGTCCTCAGATGCTGTCGGCTATTGTTAAACAAGTCCAAAAACGATATCCAAAAGTTACCGAAAAAATTCTTGAAAAAGAATTAATCGTTTTGCGGATAGGAGAAGATGAGAGGACGCTGACTAAAATTTTGGAAGTTCGCTTCATGGGGAATGATACTAAATTAGTTGAGTTCGTTTTACAAGAAACTAAAAAGAAATATTTAAAGTACAGTCTTGATGAACGCAAGACTCGGATTGGTGAAGGTGTTAAATTTATTGAAGACCAGCTTCCGGGACTCAATAAGCGCGTAAACGACCTGAAATCGGAGTTACAGTTGATACAGCAGGAGCAAAAGATTACCAATCCTCAAGAACAAGGCGCGCAATTAATCCAGCAAGTTCGTACCGTAGAAACTTTAGAGTTAGAAACTCAAAGGCTACTGCAAGAACAGAAAACGCTGTACGCTAACTTGCAAAAACAATTAGATTTTACACCAAATGAAGCTATTGCCGCTTCAGCTTTAAGCGAAGAGCCTCAATATAAAGAGTTGCTGACCAAGGTTAAGGAAGTAGAAGGTCAGATTGCTGTAGAAACAGCTCGTTTTAAATCTGCTAACCCTATAGTGGAAGCTTTAGAGCGCAAGCGGGCAAATTTAGTAGCTTTGCTCAACCGGCAAACTGATCGAATTTTGGGGCAAAATTTAGTCGGCACCCAAGCTAATTCTAAAGTTCAAAATTTTCAAAATTCTATTCGCATAGGCTTGATTAAACAATTGGTTGATACTGCTAACCAAGTTGAAGTCTTAGAAGCTCGCCTTCAGGCAATCACTCAAACTAAAAACAATTTAAACAGGCAAGCAACAGAATTCCCAACCATAGCCCGCCGCTACAACGAACTGCAACAGCAATTAGAAGTAGCCGCCCGCACCCGCGATCAACTTTTAAGCCAGCGGGAAACTCTGCGCGTCCAAGCAGCTCAAAGCCAAGTACCTTGGGAAATAATTTCTGAACCACGGATACCGCGAGATGAAAAGGGCAACCTGATGCCAGTTCCATCGAAAGCTAAAAACAAATTAATGATGGCAGTTGTTGGAGCGCTAGTTTTGGGTCTGGGAGCTGCTATCCTCATTGAAAAGTTCCGCAATATTTTCTACTGTGCTGATGACGTTAAAGATGCGGTTGATGCGCCTTTATTGGGAGCAATTCCTCTGGACAAAAATGCTAGAAAATTGCCGCCTTCTATTGCTAATGCCTATGCTTATATTGAAGGAAAAGAGGGTAATAAGAAAATTGCTGCGGAATTTATAGAAGCTTTTGACTCTCTTTATACTAATATCCGCTTTCTTTCTTCAAATCGAACGATTAGCTCTGTGGCAATTGGTTCGGCTACAGTTGGCGAAGGCAAATCTACCGTTGCTTTAAACTTAGCTCACGTGGCAGCGCTGGCAGGTCAGCGAGTGCTGTTAGTAGACGCTAATTTGCATTCCCCCAGTCTGCACTTGCTGTTGGAACTGCCTAATGTCAAGGGATTGAGCAATTTGCTAGACCATAAAAACGAACCCAATGAAATTATCCAACGATCGCATCTAGAAGATAATCTTTTTGTATTAACTGCTGGTCTCCCGAATCCTGGTACTGCCAGACGGCTGGCATCATCTCAGATGCAGTATTTAATGGAAGAACTTCAGGCAAAATTTGACTTAGTTATCTACGATACGCCGCCGCTAGTTGACAGTAAAGATACGAATTTTTTAGCGGCGCGCACCGATGGCATACTGATGGTTGTAGCAATTCAGCAGGTTCCCTTTTCTGTAGTCAAAAAAGTTTTCAGTCAATTAGAAAATTTTGGCATACCATGCTTGGGCACAGTTGCGAATCATGCCCCTAAACGCAAGAAGTATCCAGCATCGAGATCATCAGTTGTTGAAAATAAAAATGAATATTTGAATTTGACGCCAGCACCGTCTCGTATTCAAAAACTAGCTCCTAAAAAAGAGTGACACCCAACAAAGATGACCCCCAAAAAAAGGATACAAGCCTCCGATAGTAGTCATGGAACTCCCAAAATCTTAGACTCTTGTTCAATCTCCCAGATTCGTCTGTGGAGTAAATCGAAAATCTAAAATCGTTGGACTGAGCGCGACTTGACGCTCGCGCTCGCCGAACCTCTTAGGCCGAAGTCTAAAATCTAAAATCTAAAATCTAAAATCTAAAATTGACTCAGGGCGGACTAATTTCCATCTGGGTTGGTAGGAAATGTGACGATAAAATTAGTCCAGCCATTGCTGCTTTCAACCTCAATTTTTCCCTGCAACTGTTCCACAAGTTTTTGAACCAAAGCTAAACCCAAACCTGTACCTCCTTGTTTCCAAGGATCGGCGTTGGGAACTCGATAAAATTTCTCAAAAATTCGAGGCAATTCCTCTATGGAGATGGACGATTGATTGCGGAGTATAAATTGGATTTCTGAAGCCATAGCACTTGCTTGTCGCGAATTTTTCCTTTGTCCTCTTTGTTCGCCGTCTCCGTTTTTGCACTCGACTTTCAGAGAAATTTCGCCGTCATTGGCAGTATATTTGCAGGCATTGTTGAGGAGCTCGGCTAAAATTCGTCCCAAACTAGCGCGGTTGGAACTGATCGTGGGGAGGTGACGATCGCACTCTACTCGCAAATCTTGGTGGCGGTCGTGGGCCCGGGTGTAAAACGGGTCGATAATAGTAGGCAGCCAGACTTCTAAGTTTACTGGTTCGAGGTCGATCGGACAAGTTGCGGCTTCGAGCCGCTGCAAATCTAGCAAAGCATTAATCAAATCTGTTTCTCTAGTACATTCTGTTTCTAAAATTTCTAGATAAATCTGGCGCCGATCTAGCGTGGGAGAAATTCTCAACATATGAATAGCCATTTTTATATTAGCTAAAGGCGTCCGCAGTTCGTGAGAAACGGTGCTGAGAAATTCATCTTTGAGGACGTTTAAATGCTGGAGTTCGTGAACTTTTTGCTGCAATTCGGCGGTGCGTTCTTGGACTTGGCGTTCGAGGTCGGTGTTGAGATTTTGGACTTGCTGATAGAGTTGGGCTTGCTGAATGGCGATCGCGATTTGAGTTGCCAGTTGCAGCAGCAAATCCACTTCCGAAGGTTGCCACTGACGGGATTGGGAACACTGATGGACACACATCATTCCCCACAAATTGCCGTCTTGCAAAATTGGTACAATCAAATAAGCTTTGATTTGCGCTTGCTGGAACCGTGCATATTTTTCGGCGCTCAAACAGGCTTGGTCGAGGTCTGGAACCGCATAAATTTCCTGTTCGATCACGGAAGCAGATTCTTGCCAAATATTATCCGGCATGATTTCTCCCAATATTGAAGGCCAATTTTCGGCAACGGATTCTGCCACTACAATGCCGTAATTGCTGGACTCTAAATGCAGGATTGCTACTCGGTCAGCTTGCAAAACTTGGCGGACTTCATCGACGCTGGCGTGGAGAATTTCTTCGAGGTTTAAGGATTGATGAATCCGCAAGGAAATGTGAGTTAACAGCCGATCGCGCTGCAATTGTTCGTGGAGTTTTGCAGTCCGTTCCCGCACCTGCTGTTCTAGTTTGGCGTTGCGGCTTTGCAACAGTTCCACTTTTTCGGCTTGGAGTTGATAAACCGACTGCTGCAACTGTTTGACAACTCGGTACATTTCGGTGGGATCGAGGACTCTGAGCAAGCTGGTCTGAGTAATAATTCCCAACAGTTCTCCGCGTCCCCCGCACACGACCAACCGCTGCACTTGTTGCTGCTCCATTTCTTTGTGCGCCGTCCATAGGGAATCGGAAGGTTGAAGAAATTGCAGGGGAGTTCTCATGACTTTTTGAGCTGGGGTTTGCTCGAAATTTAGTTCGAGAAACTGTGCCTGCACAAGGTCATATTCGGTAATAATTCCCAGGGGTTGGTGAAAGGAATAGTGAAAAATGGAGGTATAGTCATCTTTGGGCTTCTCCATTGTTAATTCTTTGTTTTTTGTAATCACTACACAACTGACTTGATGCTCTGACATCAGTTCGGTTATGCTCAGCAGTGAGGCGGTGTGGGGCGCTGTAATTGGCGTAGTCATTAATTCTGCTACCCGCCGCAATTTAAGAATGTTTGAAGGCTGCAATACTTGGCGAATTCTTTCCCGTGTCAGCACTCCTACCAAGTGGCGAAATTGATTGACGATCGGCAAATAGCGAATCTTGTGCTGGCGAAATAAGGATAAAGCGGTAAACACGTCTTGGTCATCGGATTCTGTGAGGGATACCGACACCGGGGACATCACTTCGGAAATTGGTATTTTGTGCAGGGCTACTTTGTGCTGGCTGTCTATTTTGCCAGAAGCTATCAGCCTCACTAGGTCGGCGGGTGTTAATATGCCGATTAACAGCCCGCGGCTGGGGTTTTCGGATAAGTTGCCTGTGGTAATAGTCTGCTGGTTTTGCACGACGAACACGCATCGGGCCCGCATCTTTTCCGGCGCGGATGTTGCGGATGTTTCGGTTATCGCCCCCCGGTCTGAGGGTACAGGTGTTTTGACTAGGGGACAACTGTTTTGCAACTGACTCATCAGGGCGATCGCCACTGCTAAGGAAGTTTCTGGCCCGGCAGTGAGGGGGTAGCGATCGATCGCTTGTTCTAAGGCTGAGGAGTAAAAGGGCGGGTGGTAGAACGGCATAGTTGATCAGGTTGTCAGAGGGCGGCTAACTATCGGGCAAAGCCTTAGGGAACGGCAGAAACACCTCGCCTGTGCTTGGGATTTAAATAATAAACTTTCTCTTTGATTATTTCCACGCAATCTGAGCTTTAGATTAATAGTCTCACTAATCCGCAATCTTACTCATCTCAAATACGCAGGGCGGTTTTTACTGCCTGCTTTTCCCCTGAGACTCCCCTATAATCAAAATAACCCGAATGTAAAGTTTTACTACAAGATTTATCCATAATGACAACTTTAAGCTTAGAGCAAATCGCAGCCAAGTTAGAAAGCGAAAATTCCGCCGATCGAATGGTGGCTTTGGCCAACTTGCGAAATGTGCCTGCTGCAGAGGCGGTGCCTTTGATTAAAAAGGTGTTGAACGACGAAAGTTTGCAGGTGCGATCGATGGCTGTGTTTGCTCTCGGGGTAAAACCGACAGCAGAGTGCTATCCCATTCTAGTCAAATTGCTAGAAACAGACCCGGATTACGGCATTCGTGCTGACGCTGCGGGTGCTTTGGGCTATCTGGAAGATATCAGAGCTTTTGATTCTTTGGTGCGGGCTTTTTACGAAGATACTGAATGGCTGGTGCGCTTCAGTGCTGCTGTTTCTCTGGGAAATCTCAAAGATCCCCGGGCCCGCGATGTGCTGCTAAAAGCTCTCGACAGCGAGCAAGTGGTGATCCAGCAGGCGGCAATTTCGGCTTTGGGGGAAATTAAGGAAATTGGGGCGATCGATCGCATCCTCAATTTTGCTCAGTCGGAAGATTGGCTGATTCGCCAGAGGCTGGCTGAAGCTTTGGGCAATTTGCCGAGTCTTAAGAGCGTTTCGGCTTTGAAATACTTAGAAAAAGATAGCAATTCTCAAGTATCTCAAGCGGCAACAATTTCTCTCGATCGTTTGTCAAAAGTAGAAGGATGACAGATAGCGATATTTTTGTTGTAAGTGTTTCATTTCCGCGCTTTTAAGGCGGGGATGAAACACCGATGCCTAATTTATTCAGCCCTCTGCTAGGTCAACCGATTTCTCAGTTCTGGAGGTGACAAAACGGGAATCGGCGACCCTGCGAATCCATTCACATCCGGAGTAACGATCGCCTCTAACTCTAACTCGATCGCACACGCTATCTGCACCGCATCTTCAACATCCGGCAATCCCAGCGTGATCGCTTGCTCCAGAACCTCTCGCTCCACCGCACAAATTTCCATCAATGCCAACAGTCGAGTTACGGCGGCAATCGCAGCTTCAGAACTCTTGGTTTGTCGTCCAACCAAATAACGCACATCCTTAACCGTTGTCGCCGACATAAACCCTTCAACTTGCCCCGATTCAACGGCATTCAGTAAAAAAGCAGCATCCGCTACAAAAGGTTCGCGGGCCAGCATTGCATCCAGTAAAACATTGGTATCAAATAAAACTTTTATCACAGATACTTTTGGACTAACCGCTCATCCAACATTGCCTTTACTTCTGCATCTGTAGGTGGTGGCGCGTCCGTTTTGGCAATGCCAATTAAACTCGCGGCTAAACCCTTCGGTTTCACCTTCGAGCGGGGTTTCGGTTGGAGCGATCGCATCAAAGCATTAATTAACTGCCATCGCTCCTCGGCAGACAACCTCAGTGCTCGGTCTTGAAGTTCGCGTAACGTCATAGTAATTATCTTTGACAGAAAGCATTGGACAAGCAGGCAACTATATAAATACCCCCGCTTCAAAATTTTAGCGCCTCAAGTGATATAATCTTAGCTTCTTAAAAACACTTAATTTTTCACAACGGGCTGTATCTGGAAAATTTTCAAATTAGAAGGAATTGCGATCGAGATTGACACCAGCGAATATTTTATTAATTATGTTGGTAAAATTCTCGGTATCTTAATAAATTTTATAGAGTTTTGAGTGAAACCAGAAGGTATTATTTAACCAGCAAGGGCTAATCGCAAGTTAAAATAGTTGTTGATCTCGTTTAACCAAAGCCAGCCATGAATCAAGCGCCCAATCCCTTTAACTCAAATCCCTCCAATCCGCTAGACCCCTTGGAGCAAGAAGTTGACGATCAAGGTGAAGCATTGCCGAGACAGTACCACCCGGCAACTAAAAAAACTCTGCAAAAAGTCTTTATCATTCTGGTAGTTGTCGGGGCAATTATTGGGGGAATTTTATCTATAGGGGTGATTTCGCTGATGCAAAAAGCCGGACTCACTGATGTGCCGGCCAGGGTACAGACTCCCAAGTAAATCGGTTGGTTGAGCGTACCGGAAGCGATCGCCGAGCCTTAATTATAGTATCGTTCAATATCCTGCCCATCTGGCGCGAAATTAAGATGCGATCGCTCGCCTATTACCAAAAGAAATCTTAATATTTTTATTATTTTATTTGAGGCAACTGTGTCTATACAATCAAATTCGGTGCTGTCGGGGCACCTGCCAAAAACTGTTTCAAATAAACCACACTTATTCTGACTAATAAAATGTTACTTATTGCGCTATTTATCGCCACGTTTTTTTTAGCATACTGCAATGGTGCTAATGATAATTTTAAAGGCGTGGCGACACTGTTTGGCAGCCAGACGACTAACTACAAAACAGCAATTGGTTGGGCAACAATCACAACTTTTGCAGGTTCAGTATTTTCTATTTTTATAGCAGAAACTCTGGTAAAAAGCTTTTCGGGAAAAGGGCTAGTTCCAGACGATATCGCCAATGGCTCAGATTTTCATTTGGCAGTCGCGATCGCTGCGGGTTTAACCGTTATTCTTGCTACCTTAACTGGATTCCCTATTTCCACAACTCACGGTCTTACAGGTGCTCTTGTTGGTGCAGGTTTAGTAGCAATTGGTAATCAAGTTAATTTGACTGCTTTGCAGAAAAATTTTCTAATGCCTTTGTTGCTGAGTCCCATGATTGCGATTCTATTAGGAGCTTTAATTTATGCGCTGTCTCGCTACCTGCGAGTTTATTTAGGAATCCAGAAAGAATGGTGTATTTGCGCTGGTCAAACTCAACAAATTATTCCCATTCCCCAGCCGGATGCAACTAACATACTCAAGTGCATCACAACCGCTGATGTCGCGGTCGATTCTCTAGATAAATGCACGCAAAGGTACGTGGGAAATTTCTTACAAATCCCCAGCCAAAAGTTAGTGGATCTTTGCCATTTTATGAGTGCGGGAATCGTCAGTTTTGCCAGAGGATTGAACGATACGCCGAAAATTGTTTCCCTCATGTTAGTCGGTCAATCAATCTCAGTTCAGTGGGGAAGTTTAGCAGTAGCTTTGGGAATGGCGATCGGCGGTTTATTGAATGCTAAAAAAGTTGCCGAAACCATGAGCAAAAAGCTGACAGCAATGAATACTGGTCAAGGGCTGGTGGGAAACTTAGTGACTGGATTTTTAGTTATTGTTGCCAGTCGTTATGGGCTTCCTGTTTCTACTACCCATGTTTCGGTAGGCTCAATCTTTGGTGTAGGATTGATTTCAAAAAAAGCTAATGTGCGCGTTTTCTATCAGATTCTACTATCATGGATCTTGACCTTGCCAATTGCTGCTGCAATCAGCGGCTGCGCTTACTGGGTGTTGCATCGGTAAAAGAATTAATCGTTAGTCCTAGAAGATAAAGATTTCGGAGTTGATTTGGAATGGCCATCACAGGATAACCTTATGGAATCTAACGGTAAAAACAAGAAATCGCGCCGGGAGTGTTTGAATAAAATTTTAAGGGTAATTTATGGTTAAAAATTATACGATCGCACCGCCTGTTGCAGATAAATTGACTGCTGCTGGCTTTCACGCTCTTTCTGACCCCCTGCGGCTTCAGATTTTGGAGTTGCTGCGGGAACAGGAGTTGTGCGTGTGCGATTTGTGCGATCGACTGTCTGTCCCTCAGCCTAAACTCTCTTTCCACCTCAAAACCCTAAAAGAAGCCGGTTTAGTTTGCAGCCGTCAAGAAGGGCGCTGGATCTACTACAGCCTCAATTTAGCTCAGTTTATCGCCCTCGAACAGTACCTCGCCGAATACCGCCGCTTCAGCCAGATCCTGCCGGCGCGCCCCTGTTCCGACGCGGGTTAACCCATCAACATTTCTTAATCACTCAAATACTGATATGGCTTGTTTGATGATTGACATATCAACTTTTATTGATATGATGGGAGGGAACAAATTAGTTGAGATCGATGGATGCAACAGCGCAGAGGTTAGGTTGTGCTCGCCCCGATTGCAAGCGAGAGGCGATCGCGGAATTTCTAGGTACATTTATTTTGGTTTTTGCAGGCACCGGCGCGGTGATGGTTAACAAAACTAGCGCTGGTTCCGTAACTCATTTAGGCGTCAGTTTTGTATTTGGTGCAGTAGTATGTGCCATGATTTACGCCCTAGGACACATCAGCGGTGCACACTTTAATCCTGCTGTAACTTTAGGGTTTTGGGCGAGCGGTTTTTTCCCAAAATATAAAGTTTTACCTTACATTTTAGGGCAGTGTGCGGGTGCGATCGCAGCTTCTCAAGTGCTGCTAATTACCCTAGGAAAAGTAGCAAATCTCGGTGCAACTATCCCTCTCAACGGTAACTGGTTGCAGTCTCTAATTTTAGAAACTGTTTTGACCTTTATCTTAATGTTTGTTATCCTCGGTTCAGGACTTGACAGGCGCGCTCACATCGGTTTTGCCGGGATAGCAATAGGCTTAACTGTAGGCTTAGAAGCTGCATTTATGGGGCCGATTACCGGAGCGAGTATGAATCCGGCACGCTCTCTCGGCCCGGCTTTAGTTGGCGGCATTTGGGAACAACACTGGGTTTACTGGGTTGCTCCGATTTGGGGAGCACAAATAGCAGTCGCAATTTATCGGGAACTATCTAACGGATTTCGGGATTTTAATTGAAAGTATCATGACAAGTTTTACGCACAAACCGAGAATTTTGTTTTTATACGGCTCGTTAAGAGAGCGTTCTTACAGCCGCTTGTTGGCGGAAGAATCTGCTAGATTTATCGAGGATTTCGGTGCCGAAGTTAGGTTTTTTAATCCTCTAGAATTGCCGATTTACGGCAGCGTTCCCGATACGCATCCGAAGGTTCAGGAATTACGGGAATTGAGCCTATGGTCGGAGGGTCAAGTGTGGTCTAGTCCAGAAATGCACGGGAATATTACTGGCATTATGAAAAACCAAATTGACTGGATTCCTTTAAGCATTGGCGCTGTCAGACCGACTCAAGGGCGAACTTTGGCGGTGATGCAAGTTAGCGGTGGTTCCCAGTCTTTTAATGCTGTGAATACTTTGAGAATTTTGGGCCGCTGGATGCGGATGTTTACGATTCCTAATCAATCTTCGGTTGCTAAGGCTTATCAGGAATTTAATGATGATGGAACGATGAAGGATTCGCCTTATCGCGATCGCGCGATCGACGTAATGGAGGAACTGTACAAGTTTACCTTGCTGTTGCGGGAGCAAGCCGACTATTTGACCGATCGCTACAGCGAACGCAAGGAACAAGCAGCTAAAGAGGCGATCGCCCTAGCAAATCGCGCCCTTGAATTACCGGGCGCTTAGAAACCGCCGGAACCCCAACAACAACCCATAACCAACAACTAACAACTAACAACTAACAACCAACAAAAACCATGAAAAAAGTAATGTTTGTTTGCAAAAGAAACTCCTGCCGCTCGCAAATGGCAGAAGGATTCGCTAAAACCATCGGAGCCGGCAAGATTCGAGTCACCAGTTCCGGTTTAGAATCAAGCAGAGTTCATCCGACAGCAATTCAAGTCATGTCAGAAATCGGCATTGATATCACAGATCAAACATCAAACCCATTAAGCGAATTCAATGCAGAAGACTACGATGCAGTAATTTCTTTGTGCGGCTGCGGTGTGAATTTACCCGAAGCGTGGGTATTGCGAGAAGTGTTTGAAGATTGGCAACTCGACGATCCCGACGGACAACCCATCGAAACTTTTCACCGCGTTCGAGATGAAATTAAAGCACGAGTTGAAACATTAGTTGAGTCTCTAAAGTAAGATTAATATAGCAATCCTAAATCATTTGTGAATTTCTTACTCCCTCCCCAAGGCATCGGGGAGGGTTGGGGTGGGGTAAAAA